>NZ_JAOZYC010000191.1:0-41842 GCF_035798155.1 Streptomyces endophyticus
CATCGACACCATCGACACCATCGGCGAGGGACAGGACATCGTCCTCGTCGGGCACGGCTACGGTGCGTACCCGGCGGAGGAGGCGGCGTGACGGGGCGGCGTGACCGCGGGTCGGCGACCGTGTGGGTCGCGATGGCGATGGCCGCGGTGGGCGTGGTGTTCGGGGCGATTCTGGCCATGGGACAGGCGGTCGAGGCGCGGCACCGGGCGGGCTCGGCGGCCGACCTGGCGGCGCTCGCCGCGGCGGACCACTGGATGGAGGGGAGAGCGAAGGCGTGCGCGCTGGCCGTGCGGGTGGCGCGGGCGCAGGAGGCGACGGTGGTGCGCTGCGCGGTCCACGGCGAGGTGTCATTCGTGACCGCGTCGGCGGGCCACGGCACGTTCCACGCGGAGGTGAGAGCCCGCGCGGGCCCACCGGGGCCGGTGCCGGTAAATCAAGCCCCGCTCTTGGACGGGAGCCAGCGGGGTCCGGGGCGGAGCCCCGAGGCGTAGGAACGGTCGACCGCAGCAGGCCGGGGGGCCCAACGTGCCGACCTACCCCGCCGCCTCCTTCAGCAGCACCGACAGGAGACGTACCGCCCCCCGCTTGTGCAGCGGGTCGTTGCCGTTGCCGCACTTGGGGGACTGGATGCAGGAGGGGCAGCCGGCGTCGCAGTCGCAGGAGGCGATGGCCTCGCGGGTGGCGGTCAGCCACTCGCGGGCGGTGTGGAAGGCGCGTTCGGCGAAGCCCGCGCCGCCGGGATGACCGTCGTAGACGAAGACCGTGGGGAGGAGCGTGTCCGGATGGAGTGGCATCGAGACGCCGCCGATGTCCCAGCGGTCGCACGTGGCGAAGAGGGGGAGCAGGCCGATGGAGGCGTGTTCGGCGGCGTGCAGGGCGCCGCCGAGGATCTCGGGGTTGATGCGGGCGGCGTCGAGTTGGTCCTCGGTGACCGTCCACCACACGGCGCGGGTGCGCAGCGTACGGGGAGGGAGGTCGAGTTTGGTCTCGCCGAGGACTTCGCCGGTGATCAGGCGGCGGCGGAGGTAGCCGACGACCTGGTTCGTGACCTCGACCGATCCGTAGCACAACCTGCCGTCGCCCCAAGGGACTTCGACGTCGGTCTCCAGGATGGAGATGGCCGTGGTGTCGCGGGCGGTGGTCGAGTAGGTGGGGTTCGCCGTCTCGACGAGGGCGACGTTGTCGTCGAGGTCCAGCTTCTTCACCACGTACGTGCGGCCCTGGTGGAGGTGGACCGCGCCGTCGTGGACCGAGGTGTGGGCGGAGCCCGCGTCGACCGTGCCGAGCAGCCGACCCGTGCCGTCCTCGACGACCTGGACGGGGGAGCCGCCCTCGCCGCGGATGTCGGCCAGGTCCGCGGCGGACTCGCGGCGCGTCCAGTGCCAGGCCTTCGTGGCGGAGCGGCGCCGCAGCAGCTTCGCCGCCTCCAGTTGCGGAAGCAGCTCTCCGGTCGCGGGGCCGAACAGGTCCAGGTCCGGTTCGGTCAGGGGGATCTCCGCCGCCGCCGCGCACAGGTGCGGAGCCAGGACGTACGGGTTGTCCGGGTCGAGGACCGTCGACTCGACCGGCTGGTCGAAGAGGGCCTCGGGATGGTGGACCAGATACGTGTCCAGGGGGTCGTCACGGGCGACGAGGACGGCGAGTGCGCCCTGCCCCGAGCGGCCCGCACGGCCGGCCTGTTGCCACAGGGACGCCCGCGTACCGGGATAGCCGGCGATCAGTACGGCGTCCAACCCCGAGACGTCGATGCCGAGTTCGAGGGCGGTGGTGGCGGCGAGGCCGAGGAGTTCGCCGGAGTGCAGGGCCGCTTCGAGGGCGCGGCGTTCCTCGGAGAGATAGCCGCCGCGGTAGGCCGCGACCCGCCGGGCGAGCGAGCGGTCGACCTCGGCGAGCCGCTCCTGCGCGATCACCGCGATCAGCTCCGCGCCACGCCGGGAGCGTACGAAGGCGACCGAGCGCACGCCCTGGACCGCGAGGTCGGTCAGGAGGTCAGCCGTCTCGGCGGTCGCCGTGCGCCGCACCGGCGCGCCCTTCTCGCCCTGCATCTCCGTCAGCGGGGGTTCCCAGAGCGCGAAGACCAGTTCGCCGCGCGGCGAGGCGTCGTCCGCGACCTCGATGACCGGCAGACCCGTCAACCGCTGTGCGGAGACGGCTGGTTCGGCCGAGGTGGCCGAGGCCAGCAGGAAGACGGGATCGGAACCATAGCGGGCACATATGCGGCGCAGTCTTCGCAACACCTGCGCCACGTGCGAGCCGAAGACGCCGCGATACGTGTGGCACTCGTCGATCACGACGTACTTGAGCGCTTTGAAGAAGGAGGACCAGCGCGGGTGCGAGGGCAGGATGCCCCGGTGCAGCATGTCCGGGTTGGTGAGGACGTAGTTTCCGTACTGGCGGACCCACTCGCGTTCCTCGAACGGGGTGTCGCCGTCGTAGACCGCGGGACGAATCGCCGTACCGAGCGGTTGTGAAAGTTCCTTCACCGATCGGCACTGGTCCGCCGCGAGCGCCTTCGTCGGAGCGAGGTAGAGCGTGGTCGCGCCGCGCCCGTTCGGCGCCTCGGATCCGTCGAGCAGAGTCGACAGCACCGGGACCAGATAGGCGAGCGACTTGCCGGAGGCAGTGCCGGTGGCGACGACCACCGAATCGCCGTCCAGGGCGTGCTCCGCCGCGAGTGCCTGGTGGGCCCAGGGGTGCGCGATTCCGGCGGTCTGCACGGCCGCGATGACCTCGGCCCGGATCCGATCGGGCCAGACGGCATGACGGCCGGGGCGAGGGGGCAAGTGCTCCGTATGGGTGATGCGCGCAGCCCTGCTCGGACCCGAGGCGAGCCGGTCCAGGACCGCACCGGGAGAGGGGCGGTCTGGGGCGGATGCCGAGGGTCGATCGGATCGCTGATTCTTGGCCATCGGCACCGAGTGTGTCACTGGCGTGACGGACAATGCTTCCAAGGCGTCGTGCACGCCTGCCGGTAAGTGATTGAATGCCATCGCGGCTGGCGAACCGTCCCGGGGGATCAAGCCGAGGTATCCCCGAGGGGCGACCGCTCGATAGCAAGGTGCTGGAGGATCCGTGGACCTGTCCCTGTCGACCCGTACCGTCGGCGATCGTACGGTCGTCGAGGTCGGTGGCGAAATCGATGTATATACCGCGCCCAAGCTGCGCGAGCAGTTGGTCGAGCTGGTGAACGACGGCAGTTTCCACCTTGTCGTCGACATGGAGGGCGTGGACTTCCTCGACTCCACCGGGCTCGGCGTGCTGGTCGGCGGCCTGAAGCGTGTGCGTGCCCATGAGGGCTCGCTGCGCCTGGTGTGCAACCAGGAGCGCATTCTCAAGATCTTCCGTACCACCGGACTGACCAAGGTGTTCCCGATTCACACCTCGGTCGAGGAAGCCGTCTCGGCGACCGACTGATCCGGTTGATGCCGGTGGTGACACCGGTGGAGACAAGGGGATCGGGCGGCCGAGGCCGGCCGATCCCCGGAGAACGCCCGTACAACCGTGGGCCCGTCTGTCCGAGGGGGATGCATGGCCACTGTCGAACTCCGCTTCAGCCCTCTGCCCGAGCACGTCAGGACGGCCCGCCTGGTGGCGGCCGCCGTGGCGCGCCGGGCGGGCGTGGACGAGGCCGTGCTCGACGAGGTCAGGCTCGCCGTCGGTGAAGCCTGCAGCCGAGCGGTCGGGCTGCACCAGAGCGGCGGCATCTCGGCGCCGGTGCGGGTGGCCCTGATCGAGGAGGAGAAGCAGTTCTCCATCGAGGTCGGTGACGAAGCGCCGCGTACGGTGCCACCGTCGGCCGCGGCCGACGGTCCGGGTTCCGCCGGCGATCTGGAGGCCGAGGGTGAGGACGAGATGGGTCTCGCCGTCATCAGCGGCCTCGTGGACGATGTCGAGGTCACCGCGGACACGGACGGCGGACTCATTCGGATGAGTTGGCCGACCCTGCCGGCGACGCTTCCGTAGCGCGCCGAGCGCTCCGCGCGCTGCCCGGAGATCTTTCGAAGAGGCCCGGATCACCAGACGGTGATCCGGGCCTCTTCGGTATTTCCTGAGGTCGATCAACCAATCGGCCAATAAAGGATCTTCGCTAATGCCTTCAGGGGGTTAGTAATTCCGCCGCTGCCTGCTGGGCGAGGTTCACCGAACATTTGCTGGGTAGGAAACAATTCCGTTTGCCGCGCCCTGTTTTGATCAGGGTCCGCTCCCTACAATCCGTCCACATCTTGAGCTCAGTCCAAGCGTCAAGGAGGACGAATGGCGGAGCCCTCTACCCCTGCTACGTTCGCAGCCGCAGTTCTGACCGACGACAACAGATTGATCGTCGTCGTCATCGCCGTCGTCGCGCTCGCGGCGCTCGCCGTCGCCGGAGTCCTGGTGCGCCAGGTGCTCGCGGCCGGTGAGGGCACGGACTCGATGAAGGAGATCGCGGGCGCGGTCCAGGAAGGCGCGAACGCCTATCTGGGCCGACAACTACGGACCCTCGGCGTATTCGCCGTCGTGGTGTTCTTCCTGCTCATGCTGCTTCCGGCGGACGACTGGAATCAGCGCACGGGCCGGTCGATCTTCTTCTTGATCGGCGCGGTGTTCTCGGCCGTCACCGGCTATATCGGAATGTGGCTCGCGGTGCGCAGCAATGTGCGCGTCGCCGCCGCCGCACGAGAAGCGACCCCGGCCGAAGGCGAGCCGGAAAAGGATCTCACCACCGTTTCGCACCACGCCATGAAGATCGCTTTCCGTACGGGCGGCGTCGTCGGCATGTTCACGGTGGGACTCGGCCTGCTCGGCGCCTCCTGCGTCGTGCTCGTCTACGCGGCCGACGCGCCCAAGGTCCTGGAGGGCTTCGGGCTCGGCGCCGCGCTGATCGCGATGTTCATGCGTGTCGGAGGCGGCATCTTCACCAAGGCCGCCGACGTCGGCGCCGACCTGGTCGGCAAGGTCGAGAAGGGCATTCCGGAGGACGATCCGCGCAATGCCGCGACCATCGCCGACAACGTGGGCGACAACGTCGGAGACTGCGCGGGAATGGCCGCCGACCTCTTCGAGTCGTACGCCGTCACGCTGGTCGCCGCGCTGATCCTCGGCAAGGCCGCCTTCGGTGACGCCGGTCTGGCGTTCCCGCTGATCGTGCCCGCGATCGGGGTCGTCACGGCGATGATCGGCATCTTCGCCGTCGCGCCGCGCCGCTCCGACCGCTCCGGGATGAGCGCCATCAACCGCGGGTTCTTCATCTCCGCGGCGATCTCGATCGTGCTCGTCGCCATCGCCGTCTTCATCTATCTGCCGGGGACGTACGCCGACCTGGACGGTGTCACGGACGCGGCGATCAGCGGCAAGGCGGGCGACCCGCGGGTCCTCGCGGTCGTCGCCGTGGCGATCGGCATCGTGCTCGCGGCCCTCATCCAGCAGCTCACCGGCTACTTCACCGAGACGAGCAGGCGACCGGTCAAGGACATCGGCAAGTCGTCGCTGACCGGCGCGGCGACCGTCGTGCTCGCCGGCATCTCCATCGGCCTCGAGTCGGCCGTCTACACGGCGGTGCTGATCGGGCTCGGCGTGTACGGGGCGTTCCTGCTCGGCGGTACGTCGATCATGCTCGCCCTGTTCGCGGTCGCCCTGGCCGGCACGGGGCTGCTCACCACGGTCGGCGTCATCGTCGCCATGGACACCTTCGGTCCTGTCTCCGACAACGCGCAGGGCATCGCCGAGATGTCCGGTGACGTCGAGGGCGCGGGCGCGCAGGTGCTCACCGACCTGGACGCCGTCGGCAACACGACGAAGGCCATCACCAAGGGCATCGCCATCGCGACCGCCGTGCTCGCGGCCGCCGCCCTGTTCGGCTCGTACCGGGACGCGATCCTCACAGCGGCCAGAGACGTCGGCGAGAAGGTCGGCGAGGGCGGGCCGATGAACCTGGTCATGGACATCTCGCAGCCCAACAACCTGGTGGGGCTCATCGCCGGAGCCGCGGTGGTGTTCCTCTTCTCCGGGCTCGCCATCAACGCCGTCTCGCGGTCGGCGGGTTCGGTGGTCTACGAGGTGCGCAGGCAGTTCCGCGAGCACCCCGGGATCATGGACTACACGGAGAAGCCGGAGTACGGACGCGTAGTCGACATCTGTACGAAGGACGCGCTGCGGGAGCTCGCCACGCCCGGGCTGCTCGCCGTCATGGCGCCGATCGCGGTCGGCTTCACGCTCGGCGTGGGCGCGCTCGGCGCGTATCTCGCGGGGGCGATCGGGACGGGCACGCTGATGGCCGTCTTCCTCGCCAACTCGGGCGGCGCGTGGGACAACGCCAAGAAGCTCGTCGAGGACGGGCACCACGGCGGCAAGGGCAGCGAGGCGCACGCGGCGACGGTCATCGGCGACACGGTCGGCGACCCCTTCAAGGACACCGCGGGCCCCGCCATCAACCCGCTCCTGAAGGTGATGAACCTCGTGGCGCTGCTCATCGCGCCCGCGATCGTCAAGTTCAGCTACGGCGACGACGCGAGCGTGGGCGTGCGGGTCGGGGCCGCAGTCGTGTCGCTCGCCGTGATCATCGGTGCCGTGTACATGTCCAAGCGGCGTGGCATCGCGGTCGGCGGGGACGAGGACGGCGAGGCGGAAGGGGCCGGACGGGTGCCGGAACAGTCCGACCCCGCCGTGGTCTCCACGACACGTACGTGAGGAACCTGCGTACATGACCTGAGCGCACGTCAATGTGACAACGGGTGGGCGGACAGCGTCTTTTGACGGCCTGTCCGCCCATCCGTGTGTTCTGACGTAGTTTTTTTACGCCTGTGGGGTGTGCCCTTCCGGTTTCAGTGAGCCTTATCTCTCCTGGTGCAAATGGCTGCTAAAGGTCAATAAAGTGGTCGTATAGGACGCCCGGCGTGCGATTGTCGTGTGCGTGGCGTGTAAGTTCCGGGGCCGAGAGCCATGGAAGGGACCAATCCGGTGAACAAGAAGCTTGCTGCCGCACTGTCCGGCGGTGCGGTACTGGTACTGGCGTTGTCGGGCTGCAGCGACGACAGCAACGAAAAGCTGGACTCCTGGGCCAAGCAGGTCTGCGACAAGGTCCAGCCGCAGGCCAAGAAGATCGAGGCCGCGAACACCGCGATCCAGAAGGAGACCTCGGACAACAGCGAACCCGAGCAGGTCCAGCAGACCGACTCGCAGGCGTTCCAGGACATGTCCGACGCGTACAAGGCGATCGGTGACGCGGTCGACAAGGCCGGGGCCCCGCCGGTCGACGGCGGTGACAAGAAGCAGCAGAACGCCGTCAAGGAACTGGACAAGATCTCGACGTCGTACGCCGACCTGAAGAAGAAGGTCGACAAGCTCGACACGGGCGACCAGGCAAAGTTCGCCGACGGGCTCAAGGACATCGCCGGCCAGCTCGACACGCTGAGTCAGGACGGCAGCGACGCGCTCAAGAACCTTGAGGAGGGGGACGTGGGCAAGGCGATGGCGAAGCAGGAGAGCTGCAAGAGCGCTTCCGCTACGCCTTCGGGGTCCTAGGCCTCACGTTTTCTTCTGCGCCCCCGGAGTTGCGCCATTGCTGCGCTGCACCGGGGGCGGCGTCGTGTTTGCGTCGCGCCGCACCGGGGGCTGTGCCCACCCGTTCCGCCGTGCGGAACGCCTGCCCACAGCTGTGGAGCGTCACAATGGGGGGGTGAGTTCTTCCGGTTTTGTATCGCTGCCCGCCGTTGACCGCGCCGATGTCGCTCAGGACCTGCGCGACGCGCTTGTTTCTGCCGAGTTCACTGCCGATGGGCTGCTCGAACTGCTCGGGGCGTCCGCCTACGCGGCGCTCGCGCGCAGCGAGACCGTGCCCGCCCTGCGGGCCACCCGGGGCGAGCGGCCCCTGGAGACGCTCGTACGGCTCTTCCTGTTGCAGCAGCCCGCGCCGCGCGAGCGCGTGGCCGAGGTGCTGCCGCTCGACGCGTGCCTGGAGAGCGGGTGGCTGCGGGCCGTCGGGGGCGACGAGGTCGCCGCGAGCGTCGACGTACGCCCGTATGGCGGTCCCGAGGGCGAGGACTGGTTCATCGTGTCCGACCTCGGGTGCGCGGTCGGGGGCGCCGGAGGCATCGGCAGCAGCCAGGAAGGCGTCGTGCTCGGCGTCGGCGGAGCGTCCACGACGCTCGCCGGGATCACCGTGCGTACGCCCGTCGGATCGGCCCTCGACCTCGGCACCGGATCCGGGATCCAGGCGCTGCACGCGGCGCGCCACGCCACGCGGGTCACCGCGACCGATCTCAACCCGCGTGCGCTGCACATGACCGCGCTGACCCTCGCCCTGTCGGGCGCGCAGGACGCCGAGCTGCGGGAGGGTTCGCTGTACGAGCCCGTGGGCGACGCCACGTACGACCTGGTCGTCTCCAACCCGCCGTTCGTGATCTCCCCGGGAGCCCGCCTCACGTACCGGGACGGCGGCATGAGCGGGGACGATCTGTGCCGCTCGGTCGTTCAGGGGGCAGGGGAGCACCTGAACGAGGGGGGATACGCGCAGTTCCTGGCCAACTGGCAGCACGTGGAGGGGGAGGAGTGGACCGAGCGGCTGCGCTCCTGGGTGCCGCGCGGCTGTGACGCCTGGATCGTGCAGCGCGAGGTCCAGGACGTCGCGCAGTACGCCGAGTTGTGGCTCCGTGACGCCGGTGACCACCGCGGCGATCCCGCCGAGTACGCGACGCGGTACGACGCCTGGCTCGACGAGTTCGAGGCGCGCAAGGTGCGGGCCGTCGGCTTCGGTTGGATCACGCTCAGGAAGACCGCTTCCGAAGAGCCCTCGATCGTCGTCGAGGAGTGGCCGCACCCCGTCGAGCAGCCGCTCGGTGACACCGTGCGCGCGCACTTCGAGCGGGTCGCCTGGCTGCGGGCGCACGACGACGCGGCGCTGCTCGGCGCGCACTTCAAGCTGTCCGGTGAAGTCGTGCAGGAGCAGGTCGGGTTGCCGGGCGCCGAGGACCCGGAGCACGTCGTGCTGCGGCAGGGGCGAGGGATGCGCCGCGCGACGAAGGTGGACACGGTCGGTGCCGGGTTCGCGGGCGTCTGCGACGGGTCGCTGAGCGCCGGGACGATCCTGGACGCCATCGCCCAACTCATGGGCGAGGACCCGGTGTCGCTGCGCGACCGCACGCCCGCGCAGATCCGCACGCTGGTCGAGCAGGGGTTCCTGGAGCCGTTCACACCCGTCGGCTGAAGCCGGTCGACCGCGCTTCTCCTTGTGGCGCCCGGGAGTTCACCGGGGGTTCGGCTTCCCGTGTCAGCGTCGCCCGCCTGAGTACCGGAATCGGTCCGTAGGTGGGGGAGGCAAGGCGATGGAGAGTGTTCCCGCGGTGTTCGCAGGCGCGGTGTTTGGATTGTTCGGGGCGGGCCTGTTGGCGTGGACCGGGGCGCGCGCGGCGCACCGTGAGCCGGTGGCGTACGGGGCGCGCCCTGTGACGTCGGTGGTGATCGCGGGGGCGGCCGGGGCGGGCGCCCTGGCGCTCGCCGTGTGGTGCTTCGGTCAGATCTAGAGCCGACTCAACTGGGCGCCGCCCAGAAGCGGTTCGTAAGCCGGAGCAGGAAGCGGTTCGGAAGCGGAGCGGGAGCTGCCCGGAGGCGGCTCAGAGCGCGTTGCGCAGCACCGCCCAGACCAGCGCCCCGACCAGGATCGCGGCCGCGCCGCGACCCCCGATCGGCGGCGACCAGCGGCGGCCGCGCAGCCCCTCGTACGCCCAACGCCCCAACAGGGCAAGGGCGAAGGGGGCGGCGAGCAGCAGCGCGCCGTTGTCGTGCCAGGCCATGACGTACTGACCGTGCATCAGGTCGTAGACCATCCGCGTTCCGCCGCACGCCGGGCAGAGCAGCCCCGTGGCGAACCGGAAGGGGCAGCCAGGCAGGGCGTGGCCCGGCTCGTGCGGGTCCGTGCCGTACAGATACAGCGCGGCGACGGCCCCCGCCGCGAGCACCCCGAGCGGGGCCGCCGCAGGGGCGCTGAGCGCGCTCCTGAGGCGAGCCGTGGGGGACGCGGCGTGGGGCACGGGTCAGGAGTCCCGCAGCAGGCGGCCCTGGGAGTCGGTGGCGTTGCCGCCGGCGAGCATCATGATGCCGTCGATCAGGCCCCAGATGCCGCCGAGTCCGCAGGTCACCACGGACACGATGAGCATGGTGACGGCCATGCCGGTGTGCCCGGTGTAGAAGCGGCCCGCGCCGAACGAGCCGAGGAAGATGCCGAGGAGACCCGCGGCGAGCTTCGTCTTGTCCGAGTACGGACGGCCGTACGGGTCGTAGCCGTAGGGCGCGGCCGGGTCGTAGGGCATGCCCATGCCGGGGCCCATGTTCGGGGCACCCATGCCGGGGCCCGGCGGGGGCGGGTACGCGCCGCCGCC
Organism: Streptomyces endophyticus; assembly: GCF_035798155.1. Taxonomy (NCBI): domain Bacteria; kingdom Bacillati; phylum Actinomycetota; class Actinomycetes; order Kitasatosporales; family Streptomycetaceae; genus Streptomyces; species Streptomyces endophyticus. The sequence goes on from NZ_JAOZYC010000191.1 coordinate 10,354, forward strand.
GGCCGGGGCGGAGCCGGGATAGGGGTAGCCGTAGCTGGGCTGACCGGGCTGACCGGGCTGGCCCTGCGGCGGACCGGGCTGACCGGGGGGCGGCGTGCCGTAGCCGGGCTGGCCCTGGGGCTGGCCGGGCTGACCGGGCTGACCGGGAGGCGGCGTGCCGTAGCCGGGCTGCGAGCCCTGCTGCGGGTAGCCGTACGGCTGGCCGGGCTGGTCCGCCGGGGGCTGGTTGTACGGGTTCCCGCCCGACTGGTCCTTGGGGGGCTGGCCGTACGGATTGTTGTCGGACATGTGGGGAAACTCCTGGATAGTGATGCCTTGGGGACGAGCCGGAGGCTCCCCGCGGGCTCCCCCAGCCATGCGCCATCTTGTCAGGAAGGGATAAACGGGCGAGTCCGAGGGCACGGGACCGCTACGGAATAGGGACGTTTGCCACAGGAGTCCGGCCCACGAGGTGTGGACGCGGGGACCCGGAGGCCAGGCGTCCTCTCGCCGGTCCGGGGGCAGGATCACGAGGAGTCGGGTTACCGTTCCGAGTGGCTGCTGCGTGCTTTTCCCGTTTGACACACCGGCGGGAGGTACCGTCACACTCCGCAGCAGTGCCGTGGAAACGGCACGATCCCGCGGGAGAAAGCCATCGATACGGCCCCGAACCGCCGACCGGAGAGAAGAGCGAAGTTGTCCCCGACCAGCGAGACCGCACAGGGCGGCCGCCGACTCGTCATCGTCGAGTCGCCCGCCAAGGCGAAGACGATCAAGGGCTATCTCGGCCCCGGATACGTCGTCGAAGCGAGCGTCGGGCACATCCGCGACCTCCCCAACGGCGCGGCCGAGGTCCCCGAGAAGTACACCGGTGAGGTGCGCCGCCTCGGAGTGGACGTCGAGAACGACTTCCAGCCCATCTATGTCGTCAACAGCGACAAGAAGGCGCAGGTCAAGAAGCTCAAGGACCTCATGAAGGAGTCCGACGAGCTCTTCCTCGCCACCGATGAGGACCGCGAGGGCGAAGCCATCGCGTGGCACCTCCAGGAAGTCCTCAAGCCGAAGATCCCGGTTCACCGGATGGTCTTCCACGAGATCACCAAGGACGCGATCCGGGCCGCCGTCGCGAACCCCCGCGAGCTGAACAAGAAGCTGGTCGACGCCCAGGAGACCCGCCGTATCCTCGACCGCCTCTACGGCTACGAGGTCTCGCCGGTCCTGTGGAAGAAGGTCATGCCGCGCCTTTCGGCGGGCCGTGTCCAGTCCGTCGCCACCCGCCTCGTCGTCGAGCGCGAGCGCGACCGCATCGCCTTCCGCTCGGCCGAGTACTGGGACCTGACGGGCACGTTCGCGACGGGCCGCGCCGGTGATTCCTCCGACCCGTCGTCGCTGACCGCCCGCCTCAGCGCGGTCGACGGCAAGCGCATCGCGCAGGGCCGCGACTTCGACTCGCTCGGGCAGCTGAAGGCCGGTTCGGCGAACACGCTGCACCTCGACGAGACGAACGCCCGGGCGCTCGCCGCCGCCCTGGAGCAGACGCAGTTCTCCGTACGCTCCGTCGAGTCCAAGCCGTACCGCCGCTCGCCGTACGCCCCGTTCCGTACGACGACGCTGCAGCAGGAGGCCTCGCGCAAGCTGGGCTTCGGTGCGAAGGCGACCATGCAGGTCGCGCAGAAGCTGTACGAGAACGGCTTCATCACCTACATGCGTACGGACTCCACGACGCTGTCGGACACGGCCGTCGCGGCCGCCCGTGCGCAGGTCACGCAGCTGTACGGCAGCGACTACCTGCCGGACAAGCCGCGTACGTACGCCGGCAAGGTCAAGAACGCGCAGGAGGCGCACGAGGCGATCCGCCCCTCCGGCGACCGCTTCCGCACGCCCGCCGAGACCGGCCTGACCGGCGACCAGTTCAAGCTGTACGAGCTGATCTGGAAGCGCACCGTCGCCTCCCAGATGAAGGACGCGGTCGGGAACAGCGTCACGGTCAAGATCGGCGGCGCGTCCGCCGACGGCCGCGACGCCGAGTTCAGCGCGTCCGGCAAGACGATCACCTTCCACGGCTTCCTGAAGGCCTACGTGGAGGGCGCCGACGACCCGAACGCGGAGCTGGACGACCGCGAGCGCCGGCTTCCGCAGGTCGCCGAGGGCGACGGCCTGTCCGCCGAGGAGATCTCGGTCGACGGCCACGCCACCAAGCCGCCCGCGCGCTACACCGAGGCCTCGCTCGTCAAGGAGCTCGAAGAGCGCGAGATCGGCCGCCCGTCTACGTATGCGTCCATCATCGGGACCATCCTGGATCGCGGTTACGTCTTCAAGAAGGGGACGGCGCTCGTGCCCTCCTTCTTGTCGTTCGCTGTCGTCAATCTGCTGGAGAAGCACTTCGGCCGACTGGTCGACTACAGCTTCACCGCCTCCATGGAGGACGACCTCGACCGCATCGCGCGTGGCGAGGCGCAGGCCGTGCCGTGGCTGCGGCGCTTCTACTTCGGTGAGGGCTCCGACGGCCAGGGCGGCGCGGCGGACGCCGGGAACGGTGACGGCGACCACCTCGGCGGCCTCAAGGAGCTCGTGACCGACCTGGGCGCGATCGACGCCCGCGAAGTCTCGTCGTTCCCCGTGGGCAACGACATCACGCTGCGCGTCGGCCGCTACGGCCCGTACATCGAGCGCGGCGAGCGCGACTCCGAGAACCACCAGCGTGCCGACGTCCCCGAGGACCTCGCGCCCGACGAGCTGTCGGTGGAGTACGCCGAGGAGCTGCTCGCCAAGCCGAGCGGCGACTTCGAACTGGGCGCCGACCCGGAGACCGGGCGCCAGATCATCGCCAAGGACGGCCGCTACGGCCCGTACGTCACCGAGGTGCTCCCCGAGGGCACCCCGAAGACCGGGAAGAACGCGGTGAAGCCGCGGACCGCCTCGCTCTTCAAGTCCATGGCGCTCGACACGGTGACGCTGGCCGACGCCCTGAAGCTGATGTCGCTGCCGCGCGTCGTCGGCCAGGACGCCGAGGGCGTCGACATCACCGCGCAGAACGGCCGGTACGGCCCGTACCTGAAGAAGGGCACGGACTCGCGCTCCCTGGAGACCGAGGAGCAGCTCTTCAACATCACGCTGGAAGAGGCCCTGGAGATCTACTCCAAGCCGAAGCAGCGCGGGCGCGCGGCCGCCAAGCCGCCGCTGAAGGAGCTCGGCACCGACCCGGTCAGCGAGAAGCCCGTCGTGGTGAAGGACGGCCGCTTCGGCCCGTACGTCACCGATGGCGAGACCAACGCGACGCTGCGCTCGGACGACTCCGTGGAGGAGATCACGGCGGAGCGCGGGTTCGAACTGCTCGCCGAGAAGCGGGCCAAGGGTCCGGCCAAGAAGAAGACCGCGGCCAAGAAGGCGCCCGCCAAGAAGACCGCCGCGAAGAAGACGGCGGCCAAGAAGACGGCCGCCAAGAAGACGACCACGGCGAAGAAGACCGCGGCCAAGAAGACGACGACCGCGAAGACGGCCGCCAAGAAGACGGCTCCGGCGGAGTAGTCGGCGTCCCAGCGGAACGAGTGCCTCCCCGTGACGCATGCGGGGAGGCGTTCACACCGGGAACACACCTTCGGTGTGTCGGCGGGGCCCTATAGGCTGGACGAATGACCCGTGCCGAGCAGCCAACGGACCCCAACACGGCCCCGGACGACGCCCTGGTCGCGGACTCCCGAGAGCGTGCGGTGCGCGCCTTGTTGCGCGTACCTCAGTTGAAGCGACTGTGGTCCGCGCAACTCGTCGGCGGAGTCGGCGACGTGATCGGGCTGCTCGTACTCGTGGTGCTCGCGGTACAGACGGCCATCCCCGAGGAATCGTTCGGCGGTGGATACCGGGGCGTGGCCCTCGCCGTCGCCGCCGTGTTCGGGGCGCGGATCCTGTCGACGCTGCTGTTCGGCGCCGTCCTGCTCGGACCGCTGACCCAGCTGACGACGCCGGGCGGGCCGCTCGACCGGCGCTGGACCATGGTCGGTGCCGACGGAGTGCGCGCCGCGCTGCTCATCGTCGCCCCCCTGTGGATCGACTGGGTGCCGGACAACGCGCTGGCGATGCTCCTCGTGACGGCGTTCGTCGGCGGGGTCGCCGAGCGGTTCTGGACCGTCGCCAAGGCGAGCGCGGCGCCCGCGCTGCTGCCTCCGCCGCCGCTGGAGGGCGCGGCCGTCCGGCCGTTGCCCGACCACACGGACGCGCTGCGGCGGCTCTCGCTGCGCACCGGATTCGTCGCCGTGCCGCTGGGCGCGGCCGGCCTCGTCGTCGTGACCCTCGTACAGAACCTGATCGGCGCGGGCGTGGACTGGTTCGCCTCGCACCAGGTGGCGCTGTCGTCCTACGTAGGGGCGGGTCTTTTCGCCGCCTCCCTGTCGGTCGTGTTCTTCCTGGAGCTGCCCGACACGCAGACCCCGCGCGCGCGGTCGCCGCTGGAGGGGCTGCGCAGGCCCAGCTCCGGCACGGGCGTGGACAAGGGCCGCACCGGAGTGATCCGGCTGCTCGTGCTCGCCTGCTCCTGCGTGGCCGGGGCGATCTCGGCGGCCGTCGCCGTGTCCGTGCTGCACGCCAAGGACCTGGGCGGTGGCCCGGTCACGTTCGGCCTGCTCGTGCTCGGCCTGACCGGCGGCACCGTCGTCGGTATCCGCACGGCGCCCAAGGTGCTGCCGCCGCTCTCGCGGCGCCGCCTCTTCACTCTCGCCATCGCGCTCACGGGCATCGGACTGCTCGCGGCGGGCCTGGTGCCCGACGTGACGAGCGTGATCCTCCTCGTGACGTGCGCCGGGGTCACCGCGGGCATCGCGGCGAACACCGGGCACACGCTGCTCGACCAGGAGAGCGAGGACCACCGGCGGGCGCGCACGACCGAGCACCTGCAGGCCGTCGTACGTGTATGTGTCGCGCTCGGCGCGCTGCTCGCGCCGGTCCTTGCCGCGCTCATCGGGCCGCACCACCTGGAGAGCGGAAAGTTCGTCTTCGCGCACGGGGGCGCCGCGTTCACGATGATGCTCGTGGGCGCGCTGCTGCTGCCCGTCGCCGCGCTCGTGCTCGCCAAGGCCGACGACCGCAGCGGGGTGCCGCTGCGGCACGATCTGCGGGACGCCCTGCTCGGCGGGAACGACCCGGTGCAGGCCCCGGCCACGACCGGATTCTTCATCGCCCTGGAGGGCGGGGACGGCGCCGGGAAGTCGACGCAGGCCGAGGCGCTCGCGGAGTGGATCCGCGGCAAGGGCCACGAGGTGGTCGTCACGCGCGAGCCGGGCGCCACGCCGGTCGGCAAGCGGCTCCGGTCCATCCTGCTGGACGTGTCCTCCGCTGGTCTTTCCCACCGGGCCGAGGCGCTGCTCTACGCCGCCGACCGCGCGGAGCACGTCGACACGGTCGTCCGGCCCGCCCTGGAGCGCGGCGCCGTCGTCATCTCCGACCGGTACATCGACTCGTCCGTCGCCTACCAGGGCGCCGGCCGCGACCTGTCGCCGACCGAGGTCGCCCGTATCAACCGCTGGGCCACGAGCGGCCTCGTACCGAACCTGACCGTGCTGCTCGACGTCGACCCGGAGGCCGCGCGCGAGCGGTTCACCGAGGCGCCCGACCGGCTCGAGTCGGAGCCGATGGAGTTCCACACGCGCGTGCGCTCCGGTTTCCTGACGCTGGCCGCGGGCGACCCCGGTCGCTACCTGGTGGTCGACGCCGGCCAGGAGCCGGAGTCCGTCACGACCGTGATCCGGCACCGGCTCGACGTACTCCTCCCGCTCTCCGAGGCCGAGATCAAGGCGCAGGAGGAGGCCCGCAAGGCCGCCGAGGAAGAGGCGCGCCGCAAGGCCGAGGAAGAGGCCGCCCGCAAGGCGGAGGAGGAGCGCCTGGAGCGTGAGCGCCAGGAGCAGCTCGCCAAGCTCCGCGCCGAGGAGGAGGAGCGGGCGCGCCGCGAGCTGGAGGAGGCGCAGCGCCTGGAGGCCGAGCGGCAGGCCGAGGAGGCCCGGCAGCGCGCCGAGGAGGAGCGCCGCAAGGCCGAGGAGGAGCGGGCCCGCCGCAAGGCCGAGGAAGAGGTACGCGCCGCTGAGCAGGAGCGACTTCGCAAGCAGGCCGAGGACGAGGCGCGGCTTCGGGCCGAGGCCGAGGAGCGGCGCCTGGAGAAGCAGCGCAAGGCCGAAGAGGCGCTGCTGCGCGCGGAGGAGGCGCGGCGGCTCGCGGCGCAGGCCGCGGAGCAGGCGCAGCGCAGTGCGGGCGCGCCGACCGCGAACTTCCGCAAGGTCGAGCTGCCGAGTGAGGCGCCGGACGCCGGGCCGGTGGACAACGAGACGACCGTGCCGACGCCGATCGTGCGGCCCGACGCCGAAGAGACCACGGTGCTGCCGCCGGTGCGGGACGCGGAAGAGACCACGGTGTTGCCGCCGGTGCGGGACGCCGAAGAGACCACGGTGCTGCCACCGGTGCGGGACGCGCAGGACGCTGAGGAGACGACGCAGCTGCCGCAGCCGCCCGCTCCCGGCGCCGCGGATGAGACGGCGGTCCTTCCGCAGGTGTCCGAGCCGGCGGACCGGGTGCCGAGCGGTTACTTCCGCGACGAGCGGCCCGCCGGTTCAGGTCCGGACAGTCCCAACGAGCGCACGGCGGAGCTGCCGCAGGTCGACGAGAACGGCAGGCCGCGGCGGCCCCGGCCCGACTGGGCGGAGGAGACGCCGCTGGACGACCTGCCGTCGCTGGCGGACGAGCTGCTCGGTGAGCGCGGGGACGAGGACGACCGGGGCGGTCGGCGCCGCCGGTAGGCGGGGGCCGGTCTGTTTTTCAAGCCCCTCCGGCGTTTGAGGAGCGGGGCCCGGGGTGGAGCCCCGGGAGCCCGGCCACGGTTCGGGCGATGTCAGTGGGGACCGGCACAATGAGTTCGCTGGGACTCGGCATGAGCAAGGGACGGTGGCCGCATGGCCGTGTGGGACGACCTGGTCGGTCAGGAGCGGGTGATCGCGGAGCTGAGCGCGGCCGCGCGGGACGCGGACGCCCTGGTGACGGCGGCGACCGCCCAGACCCCGCCGCCGGCCGCGTCGAAAATGACCCACGCCTGGCTGTTCACCGGCCCACCGGGAGCGGGCCGGGAGACCGCGGCCCGCGCTTTCGCCGCGGCCCTCCAGTGCGTCAGCCCGGACCGGGCCCTCGGCGGAGCCCCCGGCTGCGGGTTCTGCGACGGCTGCCACACCGCGCTGCTCGGCACGCACGCGGACGTGTCGACGGTGGCCGCGGTCGGCACCCAGATCCGCGTCGACGACATGCGTGACACGGTCCGCAAGTCGTACACGTCACCGGCGGTCGGTCGCTGGCAGGTGATCCTCGTGGAGGACGCCGAGCGGCTCAACGAGAAGTCGGCGAACGCGGTCCTGAAGGCGGTGGAGGAGCCGGCGCCGCGCACGGTGTGGATGCTGTGCGCGCCTTCGGTGGAGGACGTACTGCCGACGATCCGCTCCCGCTGCCGCCTGCTCACCCTGAGCACGCCCGCCGTCTCCGCGGTCGCCGACATGCTCGTCCGGCGCGACGGCATCGAGCCGGACGTCGCGGCCGCCGTCTCCCGCGCCACGCAGGGGCACATCGACCGGGCCCGCCGCCTGGCCACGGACCCGCGCGCGCGGGAGCGCAGGGCCGCCGTCCTGAAGGTGCCGCTGCGCGTCGAGGAGATCGGCGGCTGCCTCAAGGCGGCGCAGGAACTGGTGGACGCGGCCGCCGAGGACTCCAAGCAGCTCGCCGAAGAGGTCGACACCAAGGAGACGGAAGAGCTCAAGGCGGCGCTCGGCGGGCAGAGCGGCGGGCGGATGCCGCGCGGCACCGCCGGTGTCATGAAGGACCTCGAGGACATGCAGAAGCGGCGCCGCACGCGCTCGCAGCGAGACAGCCTCGACCTGGCGCTCACCGAGCTGACGGTCGTCTACCGGGACGTGCTCGCGATGCAGCTCGGCTCGCGCGTGGACCTGGCCAACATCGAGATCCAGGACACGTTGGAGCGGGTCGCCCGCAATACCTCGCCGGAGTCGACGCTGCGTCGGATCGAGGCGATCGGGGCGTGCAGGGTGGCGTTGGACGGGAATGTGGCGCCGCTCTTGGCGGTGGAGGCGATGACGGTGGCGCTGCGCGCGGGGTAGCACGACTACATACGGAAGGTGACCGCTTCGGTGCGGAGCGTTACGCTCGCTCGATGGACTTCAGGCGCCACCTCCTCACCCCACGCCGCCGCCCCGCCGTGCTCGCCGTCGCCGGTGGGATACTGCTTGCCGCCATCTCCGCCTGCGCGTCGGGCAGTTCGGGTGCTCCGGGTTCCTCGCTCGCCGCGCTGCCCCGCGCCACGCCGGCCGCCCTGGCCCCGTATTACGACCAGAGCCCGAAGTGGCACGAGTGCGGCGTGCCCGGATTCCAATGCGCCACTCTCAAGGCGCCGCTCGACTACGACAAGCCGTCCGCCGGTGACATCGACCTCGCCGTCTCCCGGAAGCAGGCCACGGGCCCCGGCAAGCGCCTCGGTTCGCTCCTGGTCAACCCGGGCGGCCCCGGCGGCTCGGCGATCGGCTACCTCCAGTCGTACGCGGGCATCGGCTACCCGGAGAAGGTCCGCGCCCGCTACGACATGGTCGCCGTCGACCCGCGCGGTGTCGCCCGCAGTGAGCCCGTCACCTGCCTCGACGGCAAGCGGATGGACGCGTACACGCGGACCGACGTCACCCCGGACAATCAGGCCGAGCAGGCCCGCCTGGCCGCCGCCTACAAGGGTTTCGGTGCCGGCTGCGAGGCCTCGAACCGCACGTCCGGCCGGGTTCTGCCGCACGTCTCCACGGTCGAGGCGGCCCGCGACATGGACCTCGTACGCGAGGCGCTCGACGACGAGAAGCTCAACTACGTAGGCGCCTCGTACGGAACGTTCCTGGGGGCGACGTACGCGGGCCTGTACCCGGAGCGGGTCGGGCGGCTCGTGCTCGACGGCGCGATGGACCCCTCCCTGCCCGCGCGTGAGATGAACGAGCAGCAGACCGCCGGCTTCGAGACGGCGTTCAGGTCCTTCGCGAAGGACTGCGCGAAGCGCTCCGGCTGCCCCCTCGGCGCCGGCACCCCCGACCGGTCGGGCAAGCGCCTCAAGGAGTTCTTCACCACCCTCGACCGCTCGCCGATCGGCACCGGGGACGAGGGCGGCCGCAAGCTCGGCGAGGCCCTCGCCACGACCGGCGTGATCGCCGCGATGTACGACGAGGGGGCCTGGCCGCAGCTGCGCGAGGCCCTCACCGCGGCCATGAAGCACAAGGACGGCGCGGGCCTGCTCGCCCTCTCCGACAGCTACTACGAGCGCGAGCCGGACGGCACGTACTCGAACATGATGTTCGCCAACGCCGCGGTGAACTGCCTGGACCAGCACCCGTCCTTCACCTCGCCCGCGGAGGTCGAGAAGGCGCTCCCCGACTTCGAGAAGGCCTCCCCGGTCTTCGGCGAGGGCCTCGCCTGGTCCTCCCTGAACTGCGGCTACTGGCCGGTGAAGGCGACGGGTGAAGCCCACCGCATCACCGCCGAAGGCGCCGCCCCCATCGTCGTGGCCGGCACCACCCGCGACCCGGCCACCCCCTACCGCTGGGCGAAGTCCCTCGCCGCCCAACTCTCCTCCGGCCACCTCCTCACGTACGACGGCGACGGCCACACGGCGTACGGCCGCGGCAGCGACTGTGTGGACGGGGCGATCGACGAGTACCTGCTGACCGGCACCCCTCCGGCCGACGGAAAGCGCTGCTCGTAGTGCGTGTCCCCTGGCCATAAAGGCTGTGCGGAGCACCCTTGTGGAGCGTGTAGGATTGGCGACGTTGCTGACGCACTCCGGTGCGCGCGGCGGCGCCGCCTTAGCTCAGATGGCCAGAGCAACGCACTCGTAATGCGTAGGTCTCGGGTTCGAATCCCGAAGGCGGCTCCGGAAGAACCCCAGGACTCACTCGCCGTGACCTGGGGTTTTTTCATGTCCGGGGCAGGACGGACCCCAGGTCGGATCGGATCCGGCCCGGGGTTTCGTCGTTCCCGTGAGGGGGTGTCAGGCGGACGCTGCCGGGACCGTCTCGTCGTCCTCTCGGGGGGACGGGTCCTCGTCCACGTCCGGTGGGATCGTGGAGAGGGCGCTGGCGTGGAGGTCCTTGGTGCGGAGCATCAGGAAGCCGATGGCCGCCGCGATGAAGCCGAGGATCGCGCTCAGGGTCATGGCGCCGTGGAAGGCGGTCATGAACGCGTCCTGGGCGGCGGGGAGGACCTGGTCGCGCAGTGGGCCCGCCGCGGCGGCGACCGCGTCGATCGAGCCGGCGCTGATGCCGTGGGCCGCCTCCTCCGCGGCGGCCGGGCTCATCTGTTGGCCGGCTGCGGACGCGGTGAACTCGGTGGCCACCCGGTGTTCGAAGAAGGCGCCCACGCCCGCGATGCCGACCGCGATGCCGACCTGCTGGAACGTCTCGTTGATGCCGGACGCGACACCGGACTTGGCCGGTTCCGCGACGCCGATGGCGAGCGCCGCCCGCGCCGGGTTGAAGGCGCCCATGCCGAAGCCCGCGATGACCAGGGCCGGGACGAGGACCGTCCAGGACGAGTCCGCTTCCGTGAGGTTGAGGAAGAGGATGCCGGTCGCCATGACCGCGGTCGAGCCGCCGAGGAGGATCCTGAAGGGGACCTTGCCGATGAGGCCGCCGCCGATCGCGCCCGCCACGAACATCGCGAGCGTGAGGGGAAGGAAGCGCAGGCCCGTGCCCCAGGCGTCCACGTGCAGCACGTTCTCCAGGTAGCTCGTTTCGAAGAACACGGAGGGCAGGGCCGCCGCGTTGCCGATCATGGCGACGAGTGAGATGCCCGCGAACGTGGGGCTGCGGAAGAACGCCGGGTCGATCAACGCGCGTTCGCCCAGGCGGTGTTGGATGACCGCGAAGAGGATCAGGAAGAGCGCGCTGGCGGCGTAGAGGCCGAGGGTGACGGGGCTGGTCCAGCCCTCGCGGGGTGCGCGGATGGTGGCGAAGACCAGGGCCGCGAGCGCGACGCTGAACGTGCCGAGGCCGGCCCAATCGGTGGGGTGGGCGCGCTTGTTGACCGATTCGCGCACGCGCAAGGCGCCGAAGAGGAGGGCGAGGATGCCGATCGGTACGTTGATGTAGAAGATCCAGCGCCAGGACAGCGCGTTGATGAGGGAGCCGCCGATCAGCGGTCCCGTGGCGACCGCGAGGCCGACCGCCGCGCCGAACACCGTGAAGGCGGTGGCCCGTTCCTTGCCGTGGAACTCGTGGCTGAGCATCGAGGGGCCGACCGCGAACATGACGGCCGCGCCCACGCCCTGGACCGCGCGGTAGAGGCTCAGCGCGGTGGCGTCCCCGGCCAGGCCGCAGGCGAGCGAGGCGGCGGTGAAGAGGGCGAAGCCCCAGAGGAAGAGCTTCTTGCGGCCGATCCGGTCGGCGAACGAGCCCGCCGCCACCAGGAAGATCGCAAGGGTCAACGCATAGGCGTCGAAGACCCATTGGAGTTCGGCGAAGCTGCTGCCCAGGGACTTGTGGATCTGCGGCAGAGCGATGGACACCACGCTCAGGTCGAGCATCAGCATGAAGGTGCCTAACGCGACGACCCCGAGTGTCCACCACCTCGTCGGCGATGGCGCGCGTTCTGCGGACATGGTGAGACTCCCCCTAGTGGATCAATTGGACCTATCGATAGTTGGAAATCTAGATGATTGGAAATCCGGGCGTCAAGGTGTCTCGGGTGTGGGTGTCCCCAGGGCATGAAAAAGTCCGGGTGGGGTGAACCCCCGCCCGGACTCGGTGAGTTGACGCTTCAGTCGATGCTTCAGTCGGTACAGACCGACGCCGGCCAGCGGCCCGCCAGGACCTTGCCGAGCGCGCCGCGCAGCGCCTCGCGCTCACCCTCCGCGAGCGCGCCGAAGAACGTCGACTCGACCTCCGTCGCCACCCGGTCCGCCGCGGTGAGCGCCTCGCGCCCCGCGTCGGTGAGGATCAGGCTGTAGCGGCGCCGGTCGGCGGGGTTGCGCCTGCGCTCCACGTGCTGGTTGCGCTCCATCTCGTCGATCACCGCGACGACCGTGGTCGGGTCGAGGTTGAGGACCTTGCTCAGGTCCTGCTGGGAGAGCTCGGGGCCGCCGGCCAGGGCGGCGAGCACGAAGAAGTACCGGCTGCGCATGCCGACTTCGCCCAGCGCGCGCTCCACGTCCTCCACGATCAGCAGGCCCGCCTTGTGGAGCAGATAGCCCGGTCGCTCGGCGATGGGGAAGTCCTTGCGGGGTGAACGCGCCATGGGTGGGCTCCCTCGTCCGTCGGCAGTTCGTCGGCAATCTCCATCGTCGAAGGTACCAACGTTCCCTGGGGTGTCACCCCCTCCGGCCTGGGGCGGAGCGCCCGGCGGCGGCCCGCGCGGAACTCGTTCCTCCATAACTCAAAACCATCTCTTTACCTTCCGGGAAAGGGAACTGGTCATTCTCGGGACGTAATTCGAGGTCAAGGTCCGAGTAAGGGCTTGCGGCCGGGAATATCATTCCGGGTCGACGCGCGGTGATGTGGTCACCGTCACGGATTGTGTACGTTCGGTGGCTGCTACGGTCGAGTACGAAAACGGGGGACGGGCTCTGCGAGGCCCGTCAAAAAAAGGAGCTCGCCGGGTTCTGGTCGATGCTCCACATTCGCCATGCGGGGGCACTTCGAAATCACTCAGTCTGCTGTTACGCGCCTTTTCTGTGTGCGCCTCTGCTGTCTTGAGCCTTGATTTGGAGCGATTGATGACAGATGTGATCTGTCTTGCGGAATCTCTTGAAAGGTGGCTCGGGGATCCCGAGCGCGAAACCAATTCCACTTCGTTCGTCCGTGCTCTGGAGCTCGACGAGCGCGAGGAACTGCCGGCCGCCGGAATCGATCAGTTACGTGCTTTTGGGTTCCACCGGTACTTCGTTCCGGAACGCCTCGGCGGGGAACTGCGGTCCGCCGAGGAACTGTTGACGCTCACCCGCGTGATCGCGCGGCGCGACATGAATGTCGCCGTGAGCGAGAGCACGCAGGTGTGGATGATGCTCGTCTGGATCGGTGGCGACGCCGAGCAGCGGGCGAAGTACGCGGCCACGATGGTGCGCGGCGGGGTCGTCCCCTGCCTCGCGTACTCGGAGCCGGGGCACGGGGCGGACCTCGCGGCCAACGAGTTCGCGGCCGTCCCGGAGCGCATCCCGGAGCACATCCCGGAGCGCATCCCGGAGCACGCCCCGGACCGCGGCGCCGACCAGTACGTACTGACCGGCGAGAAGTGGCCGATCAACCGGGGCAGGACCTCGACCCACGTCGTGCTGCTCGGCACCACGGGGGGCGACAGGACCCCGGCCAAGCGCAGGCAGTCCATGTTCCTCGTGGACCGGGCGGCCGTCGCGGCGGGGGAGGTCACGGGCGTGCCCCGCGTCCCCACGTACGGCCTGCGCGGATGCGATATCAGCGGGGTCGCCTTCGAAGGCGTCCGGGTGGGCGCGCAGGAGCGGATCGGCGCCGAGGGGGACGGGCTCGAACTGGCGCTGCGCGGCCTGCTGATCACACGGACGCTGTGCACGGGCCTCTCGCTCGGCACGGGCGACACCATGCTGCGCGCGGTCGGCGACTTCCTGTCCCGGCGCTTTCTGTACGAGGGCGCCGCGAGTGACATCCCGTACGTCACGGAATCCCTCGCGAACGCGTATCTGAGCCTGCTCGTCGCGGAATGCGAGAGCCTGGTGGCGATGCGCGGACTGCACCTCTTCACCGAGGAGTTCAGCGTCTGGGGAAACGTGAGCAAGGTGCAGGTGGCCCGCCTTGTCGACGGAAACGGCAGGAGCCTTTCCCGGACTCTGGGCGCCCGCTATTACCTGCGCGCTCCCGAGCACGTGGGGATCTTCCAGAAGATGCTCAGGGACAGCGCGGTCGTGTCCGTCTTCGACGGCAGCGAGCCGGTCTGCCTCGACAGCATCGCGCTCCAACTGCCCGCCATGGCCAAGGCCCACACACGCGAGCGGCCCGAGGAGGACTGGCGCGCACTGTTCGACCTGCGGGCCGACCTGCCGCCCTTCGAGCCGGACCGGGTGAGCGTGTTCGGACGTGGCAGGGACGCGACGTTCGCCGCGCTGCCCGAACTCATCCGCAGGCTCGACGGGCTGAGGCCGGAGCCGGGCGGCTGCGACGAGGAGCGGATCGCGGCCCTGCGGGCCGGTGCCGAACGGGTGCGACACCAGCTCGACGCACTGTTCGCGCAGGTCGGCGAGGTACGCGGGGCCGCGGCGCGCCCCGCGGCCGGCAAGGGCACCCCGCCCCGGCTGATCCGGCTCGCCGAAGAATTGTGTGCCCTGCACGCCAAGGTCGCCGCGCTCGGTGTGTGGATTTACAACCGGGACCAATTCGGCGAATTCTTCGCCGACGGAGCGTGGCTGCAAGCAGCGCTGGACCGGGACCGGGTCCACCGGTTCGAGATCGGAGATCTCGAACCGGAGACCGCCGGAAAGCTCTTCGGTCAGATGAACTCCCAGCGCGAGAACAATGAACTCTTCTCCATCCGGAAAGTGCGCCTCGCTGAACCCGGCGCACACGAGGCGACATCGGAAAGGCACGGCTGAAATGAGTACGAAGAACATGACGATCGACGACGTCAAGAACATCCTCATCGGAGCCGTCGCCGCCGAAGCGGGGCTCGCCGAGGAGGAGTTGGCGACGGACCGCACCTTCACCTCGTACGGGCTCGACTCCATGGCGGCGCTCACCGTCGGCATGGAGATCGAGGACGCCTGCGGCCTCGTCGACCCGCCGGTCGACCTGATGTGGACGCATCCGACGGTCGACACCCTCGCGGAGGCGCTCTGGCGGCTCATGAACGGCGAGCCCGTGCCCGCTGTCCAGGGCCAGGAGGGGCGGTCATGACCCACGCGAAGGTCAACTCGCAGCAGGCCGGGCTGTGGTTCATCCACGAGGCCGACCCCGAATGCGCCGCGTACCACGTCGTGTTCGGCGCCGAGGTCACCGCGGACCCGGCGCTCGGGCCCACGGTCGGGGCGATCCTCGACGACCTGACGCGCGAACACGAAGCGTTACGGATCTGCTTCCGGGGCGCCGACGACATACACGTCGCCGACTCCGCCCCCCTCGACGTACGGCACACCGACGCCAGGGGCATGGAACCAGACGCCCTGCGGGAGCGTGTGCGGGCAGACAGCCGGGAGCCGTTCGATCTGGCCCGGCCGCCGTTGTGGCGCGTGCACCTGTACCGGACCGCCGAGCGCACCTGGGTGTTCGCCGTCGTGCTGCACCACATCGCGGTGGACTTCTGGTCGCTCGCGCTGCTGCTGTCCGAGGTGCGGGCCCGACTGGAGGGCGTGCAGGGGCAGTTCGCGCTCGACGGCGGGGCCTTCGCCGCGTACGCCGAGCAGCAGGACGCCTTCCTGGCGACCGGGAGGGCGAAGGAGTTGCTGGCCCGCGAGGCGGAACGGCTGGCCGATGTGCCGCCAGGACTCGATCTCTACGGGGATCTGCCGCGCCCGCCCGTTCCGTCCTACGGCGGCGGCTCGGCGCCGTTCGCCCTGTCGGCCGAAGCGACCGAGGGCGTAAGGGAGTTGGCGCGCACGATGTCGGCGACGCCGTACATGGTGCTGCTGTCCGCCTACTTCGTGCTCCTCGGCCGGTTGAGCGGGCAGTCGGACATCACCGTCGGCACCCCGAGCTCCGGACGCACGCAGCGCCGATTCCGGGACGCCATCGGCAACTTCGTGAACACCGTCGTCGTACGTGGCGAGGTCGACGAGACGGCGACCTTCCGTGAACTGCTCGACTCGGTACGCTCGCGCACCCTGGAGGCGATGCGGGCCCAGGAGCTGCCCTTCCCCTGGCTCGTACGGGAGTTGGCGCCGCCGCGCGACCAGAGCCGGACGCCGCTGTTCCAGGCGGGTTTCGCCTGGGACCGGCTGCCGTTCCTGACCGACATGGACCAGTTCTTCCTGCTGCGGCCCGACCGGGACGCCGAACTGAGCGTCGCGGGCGCGACGCTGCGGCCGTATCCGCTGCCGCAGCAGGAGGGGCAGACGGACCTGTGGGTCGAGATGGGCGGGGAGCGGGCCGGCGCGTACGCGGGCGTGCTGCGCTACAACACCGACATCTTCCGCGCGGGCACCGCACGCGAACTCGCCGCCACCTTCGTCACGACCGTCGAGACCCTGGTACGGCACGCGGACGCGCCGATGGAGGGCCTGAGCAGGGGAGACGCCCAGCAGCGCGCGCTGCTCGGCGAGCGCGGGACGGGCCCCGAGCGGGAACTCCCGGACGCCACGCTGCCGCAGCTGGTGCGCGAGCAGGCCGGGCGCACGCCCGACGCCGTCGCGGTCGTCGACGACCGTGAGGAGTGGACGTACGCGCGGCTGCTCGGCGAGACCGGGCGGGTCGCCGCAGGACTGCGGGCCGCCGGGGTCGCCGCGGGCGATCGCGTCGCGGTGCTCGTGGAGCGCGGGGCGCCCCTGGTGGCCGCGCTGCTCGGCGTGCTGGAGGCGGGGGCGGCGTACGTACCGCTGGATCCGCACCATCCCGTCGACCGGCTGACGTACATGGCGCAGGACGCGGGGGTGCGGTTGCTGCTGAGCGAGGAGGGGCTGCGCGGGAGTTGGCTGCCGGGCCTGGACGTACTGAGCCTGGAGGTGCTGAGCCTGGACGAGATCGCCACCGACCCGGCTCCGGCCGGGCCCCGCACGACGGGCCCCGCGGACCCCGCAGACCCCGCAGACCCCGCAGACCCCGCAGACCCCGCGGACCCCACAGACCACACAGACCCCGCGTACATCCTCTACACCTCCGGCTCCACCGGCCGCCCGAAGGGCGTCGCCGTCCCGCACCGCGCCCTCGTCAACCTGCTCCTCTCCATGCGGGAGAACACCGGGTTCGGCGCGACGGACAGCCTGCTCGCGGTGACCACGGTCTCGTTCGACATCGCGGGCCTGGAGCTGTTCATGCCGCTGGTGGCCGGCGGGCGCGTGCTCGTGTGCGACAGCGTGACGGTCGCCGACGGCGCCGCGCTCGCTGCCCGGATCGACGCGTCCGAGGTCACATGGATGCAGGCGACCCCCACCTCCTGGCGGATGCTCCGCGACGCCGGATGGCAGGGGAACGAGCGCCTGCACGTCCTGTGCGGCGGCGAGGAACTCCCGCTGGACCTCGCCGAGTTCCTGTACGGGAAGGTGGCCGCGCTGCACAACGTGTACGGGCCGACCGAGACCACCATCTGGTCCACAGAGGGCCGCGTCGAGCCGGAGAGCGGCATCGACATCGGCCGCCCGCTCGCCAACACCCGGTTGTACGTGCTCGATCCGCAGGGCCGCACCGTGGAACCGGGCTTCCCCGGTGAGCTGTGGATCGGCGGCGACGGCCTCGCCACCGGCTACTGGAACCGCCCCGAGCTGACGCAGGAACGCTTCGCCACCGGTCTGCGGGCCGCCCCGGACACCCGCCTGTACCGCACGGGCGACCGGGCGCGCTGGACCAGCGAGGGGCGTCTGCTGCACCACGGCCGCCTGGACAACCAGGTCAAGCTGCGCGGCTACCGGATCGAACTCGCCGAGGTAGAGGCCGCGCTCCAGTCGGCCGACGGGGTGGCGACGGCGGTCGTGATCGTCCAGGGCGACCGGCTCGTCGGGTACGTGGTGCCGGAGGCGGGGGCCGGGCTCCCGACGACGGCCGAGCTCAAGGCGCACGTGGCCGCGTTCCTGCCGCAGTACATGGTGCCGGGGATCGTCGTCGTACTGGACGAACTGCCGCTCACCCCCAACAAGAAGGCCGACCGGGGCAGGCTCCCCGCGCCGACCGTCACCTCCGACGCCGTCTTCGAGAAGCCCCGCGACGCCACGGAGATCACGCTCGCCCGGATGTGGACGGAGATCCTCGGCATCCCCGAGGTCGGCGTCCACGACGACTTCTTCGAGGTGGGCGGCCACTCGCTGCTCGCGGTCCGGCTCAGCGCGGCGATCCGCGCCGAGTGGGACGTGGAGGTGCCGGTCTCCGAGCTGCTGCGGCACGGCACGATCGCCGAACTCGCCACGCTCGTACGCCGCGGAGGCCAGGAAGGGCCGCGCGTCCCGGTCGTCACCCTGCGCGAGGGCGAGCCGGGCCGGCACCCGCTCTTCCTGTTCCACCCCTTCGGCGGCACGGTCTTCTGCTACGTCGAGCTGACCCGCCAACTCCCGCAGGGACGACCGGTGTTGGCGGTCGAGGCGCCCGGCATCGAGAGCGAGGGCGAGGCCGAGGTCAGCGTCGAGGGGATGGCCGCGCGCTATCTCGCGTACCTGAAGGAGATCCAGCCGACGGGCCCCTACGCCCTCGGCGGCTGGTGCTTCGGCGGCGTCATCGCCTACGAGGCGGCGCGCCAACTGCGGGCAGCGGGCGAGGAGATCGAGCTGCTCGTCGGCATCGACAGCCGCGCCCCCGTCGAGGCGAACATCCCGGACACCGCGGACGACGCGACGCTCCTGTCGTGGTTCGCGCGGGACCTCGCGGTGCCGTACGGCAAGAGCCTCGACATCCCCGCCGAGGAGCTGCGGGAGCTGGGCGGCGACGCGGCGTTCGACCACATCCTGCGGGAGGCCGCCGCGATCGGGGTGCTGGCCCAGGACGCGGACCGGGCGCAGATCCTGCGCTACTTCGAGGCGTATCTCGCCAACGGCATCGCCCTGCAGACGTATCTGCCCGAACCGGAGGAGCTGTCCCTGCTGTTGCTGCGGGCGGCGGAGGAGCCGGTCGACTACGGCCCCGGACTCGGCTGGGAGGCGCTGGTCAAGGGTTCCTTGCGGGTCGTCGACGTGTCCGGCGACCACAACTCGGTGATGTACGCGCCCCACGCCGCGGCGGCGGCGCGGGCCATCGCGCCGTACCTGACGGAAGACGAGGGAGACAACGATGATCAAGGCTGAGCACACTTTCGACCTGCCGGTCCCGCCGGAGGAGGCCTTCGCCCGGCTCTCCGACCCGGCGCGGGACCCCGAGTGGCAGGCGGCCTGCGTGGCGACGCGGCTGCTCGACGGGCCCGCGCGGGCCGGCGGCCGGTACGAGATCACGTTCCAGCTGATCGGGAAGCGGATGACGTTCACCGTCGAGATCAGCGAGTACGAGCCGGGGCTGCGCTCCAGGTTCCACGTGCTGGACGGGCCGTTCCACTACGTCGGCACGTACGCGTACACGGAGCACCCGGACGGGACGACCGGCGTGCACTGGACCTTCGATGTGGACCCCGGTGACTACTTCGGGGTCATGCCGCAGTCGCTCGTGAAGAAGCTGCTGGTCAGTCAGGTGAAGAAGGACTCGGGGAAGCTCGCGGCGGAGCTCCGCGGGGCAGCGGGTTCCCGGTCGGATTCCCGGTTGGTCTCTCGAAAGGAGAGGTCATGAAAGGAGAGGTCATGACAGGAAGCAAGGACGGCAGGGACGGCAAGGGGCGCCCGCGCGTCGTCGTCACCGGGCTCGGTGAGACCACCGCCCTCGGTGGTGACGTCGCCACCACGTGGGACGCCATGCTCGACGGCGAGAACGGGATACGGCGGCTCGACGACGAGCCGTGGGCGGAGGATCTGCCGCCCTTAGTCGGCGGGCGGGTGCGCGTCGAGCCGGGCCCCGCCCTCGAACACCAGCAGCGCCGGCGCCTGAGCCGGTCCGCCCAGCTCGCCGTGACGGCCGCGGCGGAGGCGTGGCGGGACGCGGGCCTGGCCGACGCCACCGTGCATCCGGGGCGGGTCGCGGTGGTCGTCTCGGCCGCGCTCGGCGACATGGGTTCGCTGATCGGCGGCTGGGAGGCGCTGAAGAACCGGGGTTGGAACCGGGTGCCGCCGCTGACCGTGGCGATGTCCATGGGCAACGGCCCGGCCGCCGCCGTCAGCCTCGTCGTGAACGCGCAGGCGGGCGTCAACGCCACCGTGAACGCCTGCTCCTCCGGTACGCAGGCGCTCGCGACGGCCGCGGCGCTCATCCGCCGAGGGGAGGTGGACGTCGTGGTGGCGGGCGGCGCGGAGGCGCCACTGCACCCGCTCGTCCTCGGCTCGTTCTCGGCGATGCGGGCGTTGTCGCGGCGCGTCGACGATCCGGCGGGCGCGTCCCGTCCGTTCGACGCGGAGCGCGACGGAATGGTGCTGGGCGAGGGCGCGGGGGTTCTCGTCCTGGAGTCGGAGCGGCACGCCCGGGAGCGTGGTGCCCGGATCTACGCCGAACTCGCGGGCGTGGGCATCTCGTCGGACGCCTTCCACATGGTGCAGCCGGAGCCGAACGGCGCCGGAACCGCGTCCGCCGTCCGCTCCTCCCTCGCCGACGCCGGTGTGCGGCCGGAGGAGGTCGCGCACTTCAACGCCAACGGCACGGGCACGCTGCCAGGCGACGCGGCCGAGGCGCGCGCCGTGCAGGAGGTGTTCGGGGGTGCGGGGCGTGGCCGCCGTGGTCCCGTCGTCTCGGCGAACAAGTCGATGCTCGGGCACGGTCTCGGCGCCGCGGGGGCCGTCGAGGCGATCACCACGGTGCTGGCTCTGCACCACGGCGTGGTGCCGCCGACGCGGAACTTCGTCCGCCTCGACGAGGGCCTGACGGTCGACGTCGCGCACGGCACGCCGCGCAAGCTGGAGAGCGACCAGGTCGTCGCCGTGAAGAACTCCGCGGGCTTCGGCGGCCACAACGTGGCGCTGACCTTCCGTGGGGTGCCCGCGCCCCACGGCGAAGGGGGCTGACATGGCGCGCGAACGTGTGGCGCCCTCCGTCGTCGTCACCGGCCTCGGCGCCACCACCCCGCTGGGCGGAGACGCGGCGTCGACCTGGGAAGGCATGCTGGCCGGGCGCTCCGGCGTGCGGCGCCTCACGCAGCCGTGGGCCGAGGAGGTCGAGGTGCGGATCGCCGCGGAGGCGGCGGTCGACCCGGCCACCGCACTGTGCGACCCGCCGTCGCCCGGCCTCGACCGCACCGCAAGGTTCGCCCTGGTCGCGGCCCGGGAGGCGTGGGCGGACGCCGGGTTCAAGGAGCCGGGGGAGGGGTGCGACGACGTCGACCCGCATCGGCTCGGCGTCGTGATCGCCACCGGCGTCGGCGGGGTGTCCGCGCTGCTCACGCAGTACGAGATATTCAAGCAGCTCGGCTCTGCCGGCGTCTCGCCGCACGCCCTCGGGATGCTGCTGCCGAGCAGCCCGTCCGCCGCCGTCGGCCTGGACGTCGGCGCGCGGGCCGGCACGCACACGCCGGTCAGCGCCTGCGCCTCGGGCGCCGAAGCCGTCGGCTACGCCCTGGAGATGATCAGAACCGGCCGCGCCGACGTCGTTGTGGCGGGCGGCACCGAGGCCGCCATCTGCTCGGTGAACATGGCGGCGTTCGGCAACATGATGGCGATGTCCAAGCGGAACGACGACCCGGCGGGGGCCTCGCGCCCGTACGACCTGGGGCGGGACGGATTCGTCATGGGCGAGGGCGCGGGGGTCGTCGTCCTGGAGTCCGCGGCGCACGCCGAGCGGCGCGGCGCGCGGGTGCACGCCGAGGTGCTCGGGCAGGGCCTGTCCGCCGACGCCCACCACATCACCCGGCCGGAGCCGACGGGTCGCGGGGTCGTCGCCGCGCTGCGCAATCTGCTCGACGCCACGGGTCTGAAGCCTTCGGAGGTATGCCACGCGAACGCCCACGCCACGTCGACGCCGCTCGGTGACGTAGCCGAACTCCGCGCGCTGCGGCAGGTGTTCGGGGACGACGCCGACCACATCGCGGTGTCCGCGACCAAGTCCATGACGGGGCATCTGTTGGGCGCGGCCGGCGGCGTCGAGACCGTCGCCACGGTGCTCGCGCTGCGGGACCGGCTCGCCCCGCCGACCATCAACCTCGACCGTCCCGACCCGGAGGCGACGGCCGAGGCCGACATCGTCGGGGACGAACCCAGGGCGCTGCCCGCGGGGGGTGTCGCCCTGAACAACTCCTTCGGCTTCGGAGGGCACAACGTGGTGCTCGCGCTCCGGGCGGTGTGAGCGCGTCCGAGACGGTCGTGGAGCGCTACTTGGCGTCCGCGTAGCACTCCACGACCGCCACCGTGAACGGGAAGCGCACCGGCGTCTCGCCGAAGGCGATCCGGCCGGCGAGGTCGGCCGCCTCCCGGATCGCCTCGCTCACCTTCTCCGCCTCCTCCTCGGGGCAGTGCACGATCACCTCGTCGTGCTGGAAGAACACCAACTCGGCTGCCATGTCCGTGAGTTCACGGCGCAGCGCGGCGAGCACCAGCAGCGTCCAGTCGGCGGCGCTGCCCTGCACGACGAAGTTCCGGGTGAAGCGGCCGCGGGCCCGCGAGTTCGACGAGGCGTAGCCGTACGTCAACCCGCCCGCGTCCGCGGCCTGTTCGGGCTCGTCCTGCGGGATGCCGGCCTCCTCGGGCTCGGCGGCGCCCACGGCGGGCGGGCAGGTGCGGCCCAGCCATGTGCGCACGAGCCGGCCCTCCTCGCCCGCGCGCGCCGCCTCGTCGACGTACGCGACCGCCTGCGGGAAGCGGCGCCGCAGCAGCGCCAGATTCTTCAGGCCGTCACCCGAGGTCTGCCCGTATATGGCGCCGAGCACGGCCAGCTTGGCCTGCCCCCGGTCACCGGCGAACGCCCGGTCGGAGACGGCCTGGTACAGGTCGGCGGCCTGGCCCGAGACCTCCATGAACGCGGGGTCGCGGGAGATCGCGGCGAGCACCCGCGGCTCCATCTGGTCCGCGTCGGCCACGACGAGCCGCCAGCCCGGATCCGCGATCACCGCGCGCCGGATGACCTTGGGGATCTGCAGCGCGCCCCCGCCGTTCGTCGTCCACCGCCCGGAGACCGTGCCACCGGGCAGGTACTCGGGTCTGAACCGGCCCTCCCTGACCCAGTCCTGAAGCCAGGACCAGCCGTGCGCCGTGTAGATCCGGTACAGCTTCTTGAACTCGATCAGGGGCGGTACGGCCGGGTGGTCGATGCCCTCGATCTCCCAGCGGCGCGTGGAGGTGAGCTTGATGCCGGCGTGCGCGAAGGCCTTGATGACGTCGGCGGGGAGGTCGGGTCTGACCGGTCTGCCGAACGCCGCCGACACCTCGTCCGCCAGCTCGGCCAGGCGGCGCGGCTCGCCCCCGCCCCCGTACCGCTCGCCGAGCAGTTCTTGCAGTACGGACCTGTGCACGTCCGCCCGCCACGGCAGGCCCGCCGCGTGCATCTCGGCGGCCACCAGCATGCCCGCCGACTCGGACGCCGTGAGCAGCCGCATCCGGCCCGGCTGCCCGGTGGCCCCGTGCCGCCGCTGCTGCTCCGCGTACACGTCGACGAGGTCGGTCAGGGTGACGTCGACGGGTGGGCGCGGCTCGAAGAGGGAGGACTGGGATCCCGGGGCGGCGACGCGGGGCGGGGGGTCGGGCGGCACCGGCGCGCCCTTGAGCCTGGCCAGGGCCGCCGCGGCGGAACGGGGGTCGCCGTGCCGCCCCTCGTGCGCGATCAGGAGGTTCTCGGCGGCCTCGATGTCGTAGCACCGCTCCACGCGGACGCCCGCGGCGAGCAGACGGGGGTGGACGGCGTGCGTGTCCCGCCAGACCCATCGGGTGACGTCCGGCCGGGAGCGGACGGCTTCGGCGAGGTCCGGCTCCCGGACGACGGGCCCTGCGGGCAGCCCGTCCGGGCCCAGCGGAACGAGCTCCGCTCCGCCGCGCTCGGTGGGGGCCAGGGCCCATCGTTCGGTCACATCGCCGAGTGTCACACCCGGCACTGACAATCTTTCCGCCCGCGACGGCGTTGCGGCCCCGGGGCTCCGCCCCGGACCCCGCTGCTCAAACGCCGCAGGGGCTTGAAACAACGGCTCTAGCTGTCGCCGCCCTCGTCGATCAGCCGGCGGACCTCCCGGTCGACCAACCCGAGCCGCGCCTCCGCCACCAACGGAACCGCCCTCCGCTGGCGGCGAGCCTCATGCACGTCGATGTCGACCGTCACGAGCCCCGGCTCCCACTGCGGCGCCTGCGCCACCACCGTGCCGCGCGGGTCGACGACGCGGGAGCCGCCCCAGAAGGACGCCCCGTTCTCGTTGCCGACCCGGTTCACGAAGACGACCCAGCACTGGAGCATCTTGGCCGTGTACGAGAGGAGCGTGTCCCAGTACAGGGTCGTGTCCATGGCCTCCGGGTCGAGCGTCGCCGCACTGTTCGCGGGGACGAACAGGACCTCCGCGCCGTCCTGCACCGCCAGCCACGGAAGCACCGGCTGCCACGCGTCGTTGCAGACCAGCGTCGCGGCCCTGCCGTGGTCGCGGGGCAGGTCGTACGCGCGGGAGTGCTGGCCGGGGCTGACGTGCTTGCGCTCCTCCCAGGCCAGATAGTTCGGGAGGTACAGCTTGCGGTGGGCGTGCAGCAGGGCGCCGCCCGCGTAGTAGGCGGACGTGTTGTACGCGCGCAGGCTGGTGTGTTCGTGCAGGCCCACCATGACGTCCGGGCCGTCGGGGGACGTGAGGCCGAGCAGCCGCGGATCGTTCGTGGCGATCGACGTGTCCGACTTCAGGCCGCCCAGGTGATAGCCGTGCAGGCTCAGTTCGGGAAAGACGACGAGGTCCGCCCCCTGGGCCTCGGCCTGCGAAATCTGTTCGCGGGCCGTTTCCAGGTTGGCGTCAACATCGCCGAGTTCGCAGTCGGTCTGCGCCAGTGCCACTCTCATGCCCCCGAGCCTCGCATGTCGCGGTGGCCCCTGGCATCTCGGTGGCCCCTGGCACCTCGGCGAGGCCGCAACCGTTGGGGTGGGCAGGACCGTCCTCGTACCCGAACCGTTCAAAAAGATCATCGTCGCGCAGAAGGGCCACCCTCCACCGTGTCCACCACCCGCCGCGCCATCCTCACCACCGCGACCGCCATCGGCGCCACCGCGCTCGCCGGCACCGCCACCGCCCGAGCGGCGACCGGCACCGCCCATGCCCGGTCGGCCGACGGCCGTTTCGCCGCCCTTGAGCGCAAGCACGGCGCCCGCCTGGGCGTGTTCGCGCACGACATCAGCACCGGGCGCACCGTCCGGTACCGCGCCGACGAGCGCTTCCCGATGTGTTCCACGTTCAAGACGCTCGCCGTCGCCGCCGTGCTGCGCGACCTCGACAAGGACGGCGAGTTCCTGGCCCGCCGCGTCCACTACACGCAGGCCGACATCGACCGCGCGGGCGGCGCCCCGGTCACCGGGAAGCCGGAGAACCTCGCGCAGGGCATGACCGTCTCCGAGCTGTGCGGCGCCGCGATCTCGTACAGCGACAACACCGCGGCCAACCTTCTTATGAAGTACCTCGGTGGCCCCACCGCCGTCACCCGCTTCGTCCGCTCGACCGGCGACCGCACGACCCGCCTCGACCGCTGGGAGCCCGAGTTGAACTCGGCCGAGCCGGGCCGCGTCACCGACACCAGCACGCCCCGCGCCATCGGGACGACGTACGCGCGCCTGGTCCTCGGCGGCGCCCTCGCCCCCGCCGACCGCGACCGGCTGACCCGCTGGTTGCTCGCCAACACCACCAGCGGCGAGCGCTTCCGCGCGGCCCTGCCCGCCGACTGGGTGCTCGGCGACAAGACCGGCACCGGCCGGTACGGCACCGCCAACGACGTCGGCATCGCCTGGACGCCGGACGGGGCGCCGGTGATCCTCTCCGTCCTGTCGACCAAGCCGGACACGGACAAGGACACCGAGGGCGACAGCCCGCTGGTGAAGCGGGCCGCCGAACTGATCGTGGAGACCCTGGCCCCGTAGGGCTGGGATCATGGCCTGATGAGCGGGACGAACAGTGACAGCACGGTCGAGCGGGCCTTCGCCGCCGCCCTCCATGACGGCGGCGACCTCGACACCGGCGCCTCGCTGCTCGCCGCCGACCCGTCCGCCGACGCCGAACTCGCCCTGCGGGGACGGGAGTTCGTGCGGCGGGCGTGGGAGCGCGGCTGGCAGCCGGCCGACGTGCTGCGGATGGTCGTACGGGGCGAGGGTCTTGACGCGGCCCACGAACGGCTCGCGGCCCGCCTGATCCGCACCGAGACCGAGCGGTACGAGAACCTGCCGCCGCGCTGGTCCGCCCAGCTCGCCGAGCTTCCGGCGCAGGGCCCCGCGCGCACGGACCGGTTCTCTGATGCCACCACCGCCCTGGAGCTGTACCGACTCCTCGCGCGGCTGCCCGCCATCGAGCCGGTCGGCCCGGTGCCCGGTGAGTCGATCACCGTCCCCGTGGCGGGTGAGCCGCGGGCCCTGGCGAAGATCCGCGCGCTGCTCGCCAAGGCGGAGCGGACCGGGTACCCGCCGGAGGCGGAGGCGCTGTCGGCGAAGGCGCAGGAGCTGATGGCCCGGCACTCGGTCGACGAGGCGCTGCTCGCCTCCCGTACGCACGCGAAGGACGCGCCCACCGCCTGCCGGATCGGCGTCGACGCCCCCTACGAGACGGCGAAGGCGGTCCTCCTCGACGCGGTGGCGACCGCGAACCGCTGCCGCGCGGTGTGGAACTCGGCGTTCGGTTTCTCGACGGTGGTCGGCTTCGAACCGGACCTGGAGGTCGTCGAGGTCCTCCATACGTCGCTGCTCGTGCAGGCCACGGCCGCGATGACGCGCGCGGAGGCCGAGCAGCGGGCGGGCGGGCGCAAGCGTACGAAGACCTTCCGGCAGTCGTTCCTGGCCGCGTACGCGCACCGGATCGGGGACCGGCTCGCCGCCGTCGCCGAGCAGGTGACGGGGTCCGTGGGAGAGGCGCTGCCGGTGCTCGCCGCGCGGGACGTCGCGGTCACGGGGCGGGCCGAGGAGATGTTCCCCGCGACCGTGACGACGCGGGTGAGGGGCGTCACCGACGGGGCGGGCTGGGCCGAGGGCACCGAGGCGGCGCAGCGGGCCCGCCTCGACGGGTGAGCCGGCGTCAGGCCGCCGCCGCGCGCTCGATGCGGTCGAGCAGCCGGTGGTGCCGTACGGCGTGCGCGAAGTCGGGGACGACGGACGTGCCGTCGGCCAGGTCGCGGCGGAGCTGGGCGTAGGCGGCGCCGACGTTGTACGCGTCGGTGCCGCGCAGCTCCGCGAGCTCGGGCTCGAAGTAGTGCTCGGGGACGGCGATTTCGGTGCGCTCGGTGGCGGAGCCGCGAGCCCCGGCGAGGGTGTACTCGCCCATCTGAAGGTGGCCGTGGTCGCCGGTCACGACCAGGTCGCCCTCGGTGCCGTTGATCTCCCAGTGGAAGTTCGTGCCCCGCGACTGGCCGCCCCGGAAGTGCACGGAGGCCACCGCGCCGGAGGCGAGCACCCCGCCGAGCACCACCTGGTCGGCGACGTCGGGCCGGTGGACGTCGCCGGTGCGCGGGTCCTTGATCTCCCGGCGCCGCGTGGCGGTGACGGCACCGACCGGCGCGGCCTCGTCGAAGTCGCCCAGCACCGAGATCAGCCCGTCCAGCGTGTGGCCGAACGGGATGGTCAGCATGTTCGCCCCGGTGGACCGGTCCAGGAGATACGCGGAGCCCTCCGGCACCTCCGCTCCCCAGCCCCGGCCGGACGCCACCATGCTGGTGGACAGCACCTCGCCGACGTAGCCGTCCGCGACCAGGTCGCGCAGGTGCCGCACGAGCGGGGCGGAGCGCGCCTGTAGCCCGGTGAAGGTGTGCAGGTCGCGCTCGGCGGCCAGCGCGGCGAGCCCCTCGGCCTCGGCGAGCCCGACGCCCAGCGGCCACTCGGAGAACACCGCCTTGCCCGCGGCGAGGGCGGCCTCGATGATCTCCCGGTGGTCCGGCACCTTGACGGTGACCACGACGAGGTCGACCTCGTCGGACGCGGCCAGCTCGGCGGCGGTGCCGAAGGAGTGGGCGATGCCGTACTTCTCGGCGGCCGCCCGCGCGGAATCGGCGCTGCTCGCGGAGAGCGCGGTCACCTCGAAGCCGTTTAGCCGCCGCAGCGCGGGCAGGTGGGCCTTGGCGGCCCAGCCGCGCTTGGCGGAGAGGCCGACGATGCCCACACGGACGGGGGGCTGCTGGGACAGGGGCATGACGGGACTCCTCCGCGAGGCGACGAGGTACTACAGTGTTCGATGATCTACGAACGTTCGGAGTGTACGCACGGCATCGAACACTCGGCAAGGGTGTGCAGAGGCCGGGGTCATTCATCCGGGAACAGGGAGGACGGCATGGCGACGGCACGGGCAGCGGCGGAAGGTACGGCGAGCGGGCACCGGGCGGCGCCGGTGCATGTCGAACCGGCGGACGTTCCCCTGGAGGCGGCGCTCGTCGCGCTCGCCGACCCGGTGCGCCGCACGCTCGTCCGTGAGCTGGCCGGGGCCACCGACTGGGAGCGCACCTGCGGCACCTTCGACGTGCCGGTCACCAAGGCGACGCTGAGCCGGCACTTCTCCGTGCTCCGGGAGGCGGGCCTGCTCGAACAGCGGGACGCCGGGCCCAGGCGCCTCAACCGGCTGCGCCGCGCCGAGTTCGACGCCCGTTTCCCCGGCCTCCTGGACCTGGTGCTCCGCGAAGGGGAGTAAGTCCCGCCGTCCGGAGTGGCCAATGCCCGTATTCTGGCGAAATGAGCTGGTTCCGGGCGTTGAAGGTGACCACGCGCTCGGGCCTGACCGTGGAGCGCAAGCGTCTCGAACCGCTGATCGCGCTGCGCGGCGCCGCGGGGCTCGCGATCGTGATCGCGGTGAGCCTGTCGCTGTTCGGCCCCGCGGTCGCGGCCGGTTCCGCCTTCGGCGCGTTCCAGGCGGCGATCGCCACGTTCCAGCGCAGCTGGCGGCCGCGTCCCGAACTCGCGCTCGCCTCCGGCGCGAGCCTCGGCATCTCCACGTTCCTCGGCTACCTCACCGGCTCCCACCTCGTCTTCTTCCTCCCACTGCTCGCGCTGTGGACGTATCTCGCCGGCCTCGCGTGGGCGGCGGGGCCGACCATCGGCATCATGGCCTCGTCGAACGTCGCGATGATGCTCGTGACCATCACCCTGCCGACGACGATCGCCGAGGCCGCGGGCCACGCGGCGATGATGGCCTTCGGCGGCCTGGTCCAGGCGACGCTCGTGATCCTCTTCCCCGTACGCAGATGGGGGGCGCACCGTGACGCCCTCGCCGACGCGCTCGCGGCGGAGGCCGATTACGCGCGTCGGTTGCGGCACGATCCCGTCGCCGCGTTCGATCCGGAGCCGCTGATGCTGGCGCGGAACGCGGCGGCGCTCACGCCGCGGCAGGCGCGCACGCGGCCCGCTCAACTGCACGGGGCGCGGGGGCTCGCGGAGCGCATCCGGCCGGTGCTTGCCTCGCTCGCGGATCCGGCGGTGGGTGTGCCGGAGGAGGGGCCGGAGCGGGACCGGGTGCGGGAGTTGCTGGCCGCGGCGGGGGCGATTCTCGACGTCGCGGCGAGGGCCATCCGGCACGGGTCGCCGGTGAAGGTTCCGCCGGATGCGATCGCGGCGTTCCGGTCCCCGGATACCGGGGCGATTCTGTCCGGGCCGCCGCAGCGGGCGGCCACCCGTCTGGGTTCCCTCCTCCGCGACGTCCTGGAGACTGCGGGCGGCACCGCCCCCACGCCACGGGACTCCGCCCCGGACCCCGCGCCTCAAGCGCCGGCGGGGCTGAAAGATCGGGGCTCCGCCCCGGACCCCGCTGCTCAATCGCCGCAGGGGCTTGAGAAGAACGGCTCAGCCGACCCCGACTTGGGCAATCTGCCGCCTGGGGCGGCAGGGTGGGCAAGGCGGCCCACGGTGCCGCGCGCCGAGGATGTGGCCCCAACCCCGGCGCCCGTAGCCCAACCACTACGGCGGCCCAGCATCTTTCAGCTGCTCCCGGTGGCCGTGCGGGCGATTCGGCGGGAGGCGCGGCCCGGGTCGCCGGTTCTGCGGCATGCGAATCGCGTGGCCGCCGTCGCCGTCGCCGGGTACCTCATCGGCGACCTCCTCCCGTTCGGCCACGGCTACTGGGCACCGATGTCGGCCGTGATGGTCATGCGCCCCGACTTCTCGCAGACGTACTCACGGGCGGTGGCCCGGTTCGGCGGCACGCTCGTCGGCGTCACCCTCGCCACCGCGATCCTGCAGCTCGCGCACCCCGGCACGTATCTCTCCGCGGTGCTCGCCGTGGTGTGCGCGGCGCTGATGTACCTGCTGATGCGCACGGGGCAGCTCGCGGCCCAGGCCTGCATCGCCATGTACGTGGTGTTCCTGCTCGGCATGGGCGGCCAGGAGTGGAGCCAGACGGTCCCCGAACGCGTCGTGCTGACGCTGGTCGGCGGCGTGCTCGCGATGCTGTCGTACGCCCTGTACCCGGCCTGGGAGACCCCCCGCCTGCGCACCCGGCTCGCCGACTGGCTGGCCGCGCTCGGCGAGTACGCCGCCGCGGTCGTCGCCCACTACGCGAGCCCGGCGGGCAAGAGCTGCCCGGACGTGCGCGAGGCCCTGCTGAAGGCCCGTGACGCGCACATCGCCTGGGAGCAGGCCGCGGCCCGCGCCAAGACCGAACCCGTACGCCACCGCGGCCTGTCCAACGCCGCCGCCGACGAGGCCGCGCACGCCCTGCACCACATCGGCCGCGTCGTGATGCTGATGGAGGCGCACCTGCCGGAGCGCGGCGCGACCCCGGTGCCAGCGGCGGACGCGCTCGCCGACGCGCTGCGCGCCGCGACCCGCGACGGCGCCCAGGCCATCCGCGAGCGCCGGATCCCGCGCTGGAAGCCGGTCCGCGACGCCCT
This sequence comes from Streptomyces endophyticus, assembly GCF_035798155.1. NCBI lineage: Bacteria > Bacillati > Actinomycetota > Actinomycetes > Kitasatosporales > Streptomycetaceae > Streptomyces > Streptomyces endophyticus. Next base: position 41,003 of record NZ_JAOZYC010000191.1, read on the forward strand.
CGACGCCTGGGACGGCGAGGGCGTCCCCGACCGGGTGGTGCGCCGCGGGGCGGCGCTGTTCCTCGAAACGCTGGAGGAACTCTCCGACGCGCTCGACACCGACGTACCGCCGATGACCCGGGAGTCGACCGACCAGCGGTGACCCCAGAGGTGACTCAGTTCGTCGGGAGGCCGCTGGGCAGGTCGGTCGGCAACTCGCCGTCCTTCGACTTCTTGAACGTGTCCTTCTGTCCGGCGTCCCACGAGACCCGCATCGTGCTGCCGTCGTTGGACTCGACCGCGCCCTTCGTGCGGTCGGTGTTCCCGTCCGCGCACCTGAGCGTGAGCGTCGGCTTTCCGGCGCCCGCCAGGGTCCCGGTGCACAGGTGTCCGTCGGCGGTGGTCAGTGCGGCCTGCTTCGCGCCGACGACGAGGACGACGGGCTTGCCACCGGTGGACGCCTTCCAGATGCCCTCGGCGTCCTTCACGGAACCGGGCCCGGCCCCGGACGAGGATCCTTCGTCGGGCGTCGACGAACTCCCCTTCGAGGCCGAGGCCGAGGCCGAACCCTTGCCCGCGGCCTTGCCGCCGCCGCCGTCGTCACCGTCACCGCCACCGCTGCACCCGCCGAGGGCGAGCGCCACCACCACGGCGGCAGCGCCCATCCCGAATCGCACGGTCCTGCTGCGCACAACGTCTCCCCACCTCGGTACGTCTCCGGATCGGTACATCTCCAGGCCAGGGCCTAGGGCCTGTCGTCAAACTCCCGTCTGCGCCGCGGCGTCTGGCACGCACGCTCGCGGCGTTGCCGAAAAGTCCGAGTAGCTCCGCTACTAGGACCTTCCGGCGCCTTGCGATCGC
>NZ_JAOZYC010000192.1:0-41282 GCF_035798155.1 Streptomyces endophyticus
AGGGGGGAGGGGGGAGGGGGGAGGGGTGCGGCGAGCAATGCCCGGTCTGCTGGTGCGAACACCGCCCGTTTCGGACCGAGTTGCTGTTGCAGGACGGTGATCTGGTGGCGCAGGGCGAGGATCTCGATGTTCTTGATGCGTCGCTTGCCGGGAGCAGCCGCAGCATGGCGAAGGCGTTAGTCACGGTCAGACAGGTCAATCGAAGCAGTACGGTCGTTCATCATGTCGGGCTGCCACGGTGCGATGACGGCTTGAGTGCCTGGGCGGATGAGGTTCTCGACACGCACAACGTCCTGGTTGAGGTGAGCTCCGCGGATGTAATTTCCGGCACGCACACTGTTCGGCGGGCGACTGTCGGCTGCCGCCGTGCTCTGGCTTCTGGTCACTGCGGCGTTGTGGGGACTGCGGGGCTACCTGCGGCGCCTGGCCGGCGGCCGCCCCCGACGGGCGCTTACCTGACACCTCCCGGCGCGCGAGCGGTCAGGCCGACGACTGCTGTACCTGCTGGAGGCGGCCATTGCCGTGAGGTCGATGGCGTCGGACTGAACCGTCACGGCACCGCGTCCGGGAGAACCCTCTGCCCGTCGTGCGCTGGGCCGGCCGGTCGACAGGCATCGACGCCGCCCCTTCGGCTGTCTCACGGCGTCCCGGCCCAAATACGCCAGCAGGGCCTTACCCGGATCAGTACAGATGTCCTGTATCTCGTGAAACTCTCATCTTAAAGATGCTCTGCGGTTCATACTGTCTGTGGCACCACATAGTTCACGATTTCCTCACTTCTTTCGAGGTGTCGTCCTGCAAGCCGCCACCGACCGGAACCCATGACCTCCTTATACGGCTTCGGCCATCAGATGCCCCTGGTCAACTACATGACAGACGAGCGGGCCGTCTTCTACCGACTGACACTGGACGTACTGCTCGAAGAGGAAGCCCGCCTGGGGGTACACCTGCCCACGGCCGAGATCCAAGCGGAGGTGGCCAAGCGTCTCGACCCGGCCCCGGATCTCCTGGCCGGCTTGCCGCCCGTCGATGGACTGCTGGACAGACTCCGAACCTGGGGCAACGTCGACCGCATCTACAACCTGCGGCGCAGCAGCACACCCCAGGAATTCATCCGCAAAGACTTCCTCTACCAGCTCACCCCCGCAGGCGCCCAGGTCCACCGCACCCTGATCGCGATCGACCAAGAGCTCGGTGCGGCCGGAGCACTGCAGTCCACCATGCTGCCGGAAGTCCTCGAAGCGCTGTCCGTCCTGGTGACCGCCGTGGAGAGCACGCCGCCCGACCTGGCCGGCGCCAGCCGCGCCTTCGGCCGACTGGCCGGCGGATTCGCCCAACTCACCGAGAACGCGAAGCTGTTCGTGCAGGGGCTCAACCACTCGCTCGCCGCCGACGACCAACTCGACGTGGAAGCCTTCCTCGCCTACAAGGACGTCGTCGTCGAGTACCTGCAGACCTTCATCCTCGCGCTGAGCCGCAACGGGCCACTGATCTCCAAGTACATTGACCGAGCAGAAGCCGCCGGAATCACCGGCCACCTGCCGTCCATCGCCGCCCTTGACGCCGCCCCGCAGCTCGGCATCGCCAAAGAGGACGTCATCGCCCGCGACGCCCACCACCTCCAGCAGCAATGGGCGGGCGTACGCGGCTGGTTCTTCGAGGGCCCGGACCGCCAACCGATCGCCCGAACCCTGCAGGACCGTGCCTCGGACGCGGTCAACCAGATCCTGCTGACCATCCGCCAGCTCAACGAGCAGCGCTTCAGGCGCGTCGACCGCACCGCCGACCTCGTCGCGCTCGCCGCCTGGTTCGACGACATTGACAACGACGACAGCGGCAGCGACGCGAGCGTGGCGAGCCTGTGGCGCACCGCGTTCGGCATGTACAGCACACGCCACCTTGGCCACGCCCGCCTCCTCGACGCCGACAGCGATGCACAGCCCGAGACCAGCTGGTGGGACAGCCCGCCCGCACCCATCTCCGCCAGCTACCGCGCCGCGGGACCCCGGACCCGGCCCGGCCCCGTACCTCGCATCCGACCCACCCGCCACACCAAGATGCTGCTGGCCGCCGAACTCGGCAAACAGCAGAACCTGGAAGCCACCGCCGAACAAGCACTCGCCGCCCGCGGCCCCATTCTTCTGTCCAAGCTCGGGGAGCTCGACGACGCCGAAGCGGACGTCCTGCTGCGGTGCCTGGACTGCGCGCTGTCCACGCCACCCGACAACGCGGGCGGGCGACGGGCCACCACCAGCGACGGCCGGCTGACCGTCGTCCTGCGCCCCGCCCCGCACGTGCCGACGGCGTCGGTTGCGATGCGCGGAGGGCGCATCCGGATCGCCGACATGGAACTGACCGTCCGCCTGCACGGGGGAGCGGCATGAACCGACTCAGCGGACAGGCCGCCCACGAGCAGAGCACCGTCGTCCGGGCCCTGCTGCAGCAACCCTTGCTGCTGCGTCGCGGCCGCCACACCCACACCCTGGACTTGGCCCGTCGCCACCAGGCCGAACTGCGCGCCTGGTTTGACCACCACCTGGGATGGCGACTGCACATCGAGCGTGACCGCCTGCGCCTGTTCAAAACGCCCGCCTCGACCGATCCCCAAGGCCACCTCGCACCCACAGCTCGCCAATGCGCTCTGTACTGCCTGATCCTGGCCGTGCTGGGGGAGTGCGGCAAACAGACCGTGCTCAGCGAACTCGCCGAGAAGATCACCGCTCTCACCGGGGCGCACGGCCGACTGCGCCGCTTCGACGCCACCCATCATCGCGAGCGCGTCGACCTGGTCGCCATGGTGCGGCTGCTGACCGAACAAGGCGTGCTCGCCACGGTGGGCGGTGAGAGCACCACTACCCGCAGCCAGGAGAAGGAATACATCTCCGGAACCGGCGACGCGCTGTACGACGTGGACCACCGCACCGCCGCCCTGCTGCTGGCCAGTCCCGTACCGCCGGCCCAGGCCGACGGCCCCCAAGCCCTGGCCGACGCCCTCGAGCCCGCGCGCGCCGACACGCTCGACGAAGGGCTACGGCACGCCCTGACGCGCCGCCTGGTCGACGACCCCGCCGTCCACTGGGACGACCTGCCCGCGCAGCAGCGCGACTTCGCCCGGGCCCGCGCCGACGCCCTGATCACCGCCGTGCGGCTGGGCCTGGACACCCGGGTGGAGGTGCGCACCGAAGGCGCCGCCGTGATCGACGACGAACTCTCCGACATCGAGTTCCCCAAGGCCAGCGCAGCCTCATTCGCCACCCTGGCTCTGGCCGACCTGCTGTGCACCCGCATCGACAGCAGCCACCCGCGCCGCCCCTATGTCTCCCACACTCAACTCCACGACCTGGCCGCGCAGCTCAGCGAACAACTCGGCCAGTTGATCCCGAACATCAACGGCCAGCCCATCAGCGCCACACGCGTACTTGATGCCTGCCTGCCCCTTCTCCTCCAGCTGGGTCTTGTCGCACACGCCCCGGGCGGCATCCAGTGCCGCCCGGTACTGGCCCGCTTCCGCGCCCCCGCGGGCCAGGGCCTGCGCCCCGAGGGCGAGGAACTGATGCTCTTTGGCGCACACGACCTGCCGCAGCCGACTACCAGCGAAGAGTCATGACCTCACCCACCGACGGCCCCGAGGCCGACTCCGCCCTTCAGCAGCTCCTCGACAACGAACTCCCCATTCCCGAGCGGCACCGCTTCCAGCCGCTACGCATGGGGCTGATCGGCATCTGGGAGTACGAGGAGCAGGTCTTCTACTTCTACGGCGGACGGCTGATCCTGCGCGGCCACAACGGCAGCGGCAAGACCAAGGCCCTCGAGGTCACCAGCCCCCTGCTGCTCGACGGCATCCTCCACGCCCGCCGCCTGGACCCCTTTGGCAACGCGGCACGCCCCATGCGCGACAACCTGCTCTACGGCGGGCACACCCAGCGCATCAGTTACGTGTGGACCGAGTACGGACGGGTCACCGAGTCCGGCGCGCACGAGTATCTGACCATCGGCATCGGCATGCAGGCGCTGGAGACCAAGAAGACCGGCCTGCGAGACAAGTGGTTCTTCACCACCCCGCAGCGCGTCGGTGTGGACTTCACCGTCTACGGCGCCGACCGCCGCCCCCACAACCAGGCCGAACTCACGACACTCCTGGGCGAAGCACACGTCCACCAATCCGCCAAGGACTACCGCAAGGCGCTGGCCAAGCAACTGTTCGGATTCTCCGCCAGCCGCCTCGCCTCCCTGATCGAGCTCCTGCTGACACTGCGCAGGCCCAAGCTGAGCGAGGACCTGACCACCGCCAAGCTGAGCAAGCTCCTCAAGGACGGGCTGCCGCCAGTCAGCGGACTGCTTCTGGAAGACCTCGCCGGAAAATTCGACGAGCTCGCCCGCGAACGCGAAGACCTACAAGCGCACATCCAGGACAAGCAGCATGTGGATGCGTTCCTGTCCGCCTACGGCCGACTGGCCCGCCGCGTCGTACACCATCAGGCCCACCACCTGGTGACCATCGGCACGGAACGCGCCGCCGCAGCCCATCACCAGCGCACCAAGGAGGACGACCTCACCGGCCTCCGCAAGCGGGGGGCCCAGCACGAGAGGCAGGGACAACAGCTGGGCCTGCGTCTGAAGACCCTCGAGGCGAAAATCATTGAGCTCAACGGCCGCCCCGAGATGGAACAGCACGGACTGATCGGAGCCCTCCAGGACCACAAGGCCCAGACCGAACTGCACCTCGAGCAGGCCACGTCACGGCACACCCGGGCCGCGGACGACCACGCCACCGCCACCGCCGAACACGAGTCGGAACAGAACGCCCTGAAGACCGCCGCCCGTCTGCTGGACGCGGCCGAACAGGACACCGACGCACACGCAGCGGACACCCCACTCGACCCCGTGCACCAAACCCACCGCGGCGACATGCGCACTCGGCCCCAGCACACTCGCCGTACCCTCATGGGCCACGTGCAGGCACGCCAACATCTCCTCGCCCAGGCCACTGACCTCGCCGCCGACGTGACCCAGACCCACGGGCGAGCCGAAGCGGCCCAAGCCGTCTGCACACGGCTGCTCACCCGCCTCGGCGAGGCCAAAGCCGCCTACGACACCCGCGAAGAAGCCCTCCAGCAGCAGATCCGGCAACTGCGCGCCTTCCTCGTGGAGTGGTCCGAACGGTGCCAACAACTGCTCCTGAGCGAAAAACAGTTCGCCGATCTCGTCGGCGCCGTCCCCACCTTCGGTGACGACTCCACGCCAGCCCTGAGCGAACTCGTCGCCGCTCATGCCCAGCACGTCGACACCGCGCTGGCCGACCTGCTCGGCAGGCAAAACGCCCTGCGCTCCGACCTGCAGCGCCGACGCGACGAGGTCAGCGACGAACGTGACCACGTTGCCGCGCAAGAAGACGCCCCACCACCCGACCCGATCACCCCGCGCCGGCCGCGCACACCGGACCTCGACGACGGCGCTCCGCTCTACCGGCTCCTGGAGTTCGCCCCGGGACTGTCGCACCAGCAGCAGGCCGACCTGGAAGCAGCCCTGCTCGCATCGGGCATCCTCGATGCCTGGCTCACCGGCGACGGCCGCGCCCTGGCCGCCGACACACTCGAAACCCTCCTGCCGATCCCGGACCCCGGCCGCCGCCCCCACCGGTCACTGGCCGACGTCCTGTGCCCCGTCGACCACCCCACGGTCCCGGCCCCGGTGACCCAGCACATCCTTGCCTCCATTGCCCTGGACACCCCCGAGAACGCTCACCCAACCAACATCGGCACCGACGGAACCTGGCACATCGGTGCAGTGCGCGGGCGAACCCGGGGAACGACTGCCGTCTACATCGGTGCCACCGCCCGTGCCACAGAACGCCAACGCCGCCTGACAGCCCTCGACCACGAACTCGCCCAACTCGACACCCAACTCGACTCTGCGGACGCCGACATCGCTGACACGCGCCGTCGCCGCGACGACCTGGAAGCCGAACGCACCGACACCCTCCACAAGGACCGCGGCGTCCGCGAGGCCCGGCACGCCCGAGACCGGGAACGCTCCGCACTCGAGCAACTCGACCTGGACATGCGCCAGGCCAACGAAGAGCAGCAGGCCCGACATCACGAGTGGCAACGCGCCCGGCGCACCCTGGACGACTTCGCCCGCCCGCGCGGCATCGAGCCCGACGCGGAGGGCATCCAGCGCGAACAGCAAACCTTGAACCACTACACCGCGAGTCTGACCGAGCTGGCCTACACGGCACAGGAACACCTGCAGCGCACCACGGCCGTCAGCCGCGCCACGAAGCGCCTGGCCACGGCCGAAGGCCAACTCCGCGAACGCGCCGACGAAAAGACCCAAGCGCACACCAACCGCGACAACGCCCAGGAGCGACTCGACGTTCGCCAGCGGCTCGTCGGCGCCGACGTGGACAAGGTTCTGGCCGAACTCAAGGACGCCACCCATCAACGCGACACCACAACCGCCGAACTGGACCGTAACCATGCACAGGGAAAGGACATCTCCAAGAAGATCGGCGCCCTGGAACAGGCCGTCGACGGCGCCCGCCGCGAACACGGCAAGATCGACTCACGTTTCCGGGAGACCGTCGAGGACTACCGCCGCCTGGCAGAACACGGATACCTCGCCCTGGCGGGAGCCAACAGTGTCACCGGGCAGGACGTTGACGCCGTTCACGCGCAGGCCCGCGCCACCCTCGACCAACTGGCGGACGAACCCGGCAGTGAGGCCGCCCGCAACGAAGCCCGCAACGAGGCCGACAAGGAGTTCAGACTCCTGCAGACCGGGCTCGCAGGACCGGACTGGCGGCCACGCGCCCAGTACGACGGCGCTCTCTTCCTGGTCACCCTGCTGCACAACGGACAAAGCCATACCGTGCCTCAGGCACAGGACATCATGGCCAACGAGATCCACAGCAGGCAGGGGTTCCTCGGCGACGAAGAACGTGAGCTGTTCACCGAGGTCCTGCTGGGGCGCCTCGGCGACCACCTGCGCCGCCGCCGCGCGGAGGCGGCCAGCCTCGTCGACCGGATGAACACCCTGCTGCAACAGGTGCCCACCTCCTCCGGACACCTCCTCAAGCTGATCTGGGAGCCGGACCCGAAACAAGACCAAGGGGTCCTGGACGCCCTCAAGGCTCTTGACGGCCAGTCGACCGAGCACCTGGCCGACGGCGCCCGCGAGCAGCTCATCCGCTTCCTCGTCGACCGAGTCGAGGCCGCACGACAGAACGAGTCCAGCGCAGACTGGCGTACCCACCTCAAAGAGGCCCTGGACTACCGCGCCTGGAGCCGCATCCGAATCCGCCACAAGGCCGGGCCCGGCCAAAAGTGGACCGACCAAAGCGACCACAAGCACCACCGAGGGTCCGGCGGCGAGCAGGCTGTCGCGCTGCAACTGCCGCTCTTCGTCGCCGCGGCCGCCCACTACGCAGGCGCCGCCCCCACTGCACCCCGCCCGATCTACCTCGACGAAGCCTTCGCCGGCATCGACGCACCGATGCGTGGCCGCTGCATGGCTCTGCTGACCCAACTCGACCTTGACTTCGTCCTCGCCAGCCACGACGAGTGGGGCTTCCACAAGGAAGTCCCCAAGGTGGCCACCTACCAGCTCTTCCGGCACCAAGGACTCCCCGGTGTCCTCACCACCCCCATCCTGTGGGACGGAGCCAAGCGCCACCCTCTGCCCGATCCCGCCCTGCGCCAAGACGCCGCCGAAGCCGGAATCGACTGGGAAGACGACGAGGACCTACTCGACGAAGAGTACGCAGACCCTGTCGACGAGTCCGCCGACGAGGAAGACATCGATGACGAAGAGACCTGAACTGCCCCAGGCACTGGCGAGCTGGGCCGACAGCCCCGGCGGCAGCGCCTTTTGCGAAGCGGCCCGCCGCCGCATTGCCAACGGCGGCCGCCTCGACCGCAAGATGCCCCTCACTATGACCCCACGACAACGCGCCGACCTCGTCGACCTCTTCGGCTCCAACAGCGTCAGCGCCTCCGCCGTCCACCTCGACCGGGCCAACACCGCCCTGCTCAACGGCGCCCATGCCATGCCCCTGCGACAACTGCTCATCGCGGTGAGCGGCCCTCTGCTCACCAACCGGGGCCAAGCCCGCTACCGCCGCATCGTCAAAAAGGCCAACATCCACCACGCCCGCACCATCCTGGCCGCGCGGATCCGCCCCGTTCCCGAACTGGCCCAGGAGCTGAAACTCCTCACCGGCCTGCCCGACTCCGCCTCATGGCTCCCGCCCCAGGACTCACGCGCCCAGACGCGCACCTGGGCCACCTACGCCATGGCCCTGACAGCCGCAGCCGTATGGTTCCAAGGACGCGCCCGAGTATGGAAGTTCGGCGAGCGCGAACTGTCCGTTCGCGCCCTGGGCGGCAGCAAGCGCTGGACCGAGCCCACCAAGGCGGCTTTCAGCAGCCTCGTCGGCCTACCGTTCTCCGAGGCCGTCTACACCGCCGACACCGGCATCCGCATGCTCGGCCCGGCCAGCTGGAAGCTGCAGAGACTCGTAGCCGACGCCTCCGCCGCCCGCCCCTTCATCGACCTGCCGGGCAGGACGGCTGCCACCGAGGGAACCCTCGACATCCAGGCCGACGGCGTTCTGCTCATCGAGAACCACGAGACCTTTCAGGCTCTGAGCCGCACCAGCGTTCCCGAACAATGGCTATGCATCTGGATGGAAGGCTATGCCTCCGATGCCCTGGCTCTGTTCCTTTCCTTCCTGCCCGACCTTCCGCTGACCGCATGGGGCGACCTCGATCCGCCCGGCATCGACATCATCGTCAACCTCAGCGCCAAGAGCGGCCGTACGATCACTCCCGTCGCGATGAACGAACAGCTATACCAGGCGGGGTACATGCTTGAAGAGGGTGCCGATGCTCTCGATGACTGGCGCCAGCAGGCCGAAAAACAGGCCCGTACGGCGCCTGAGGCGTTCCGCCCCCTGGCCCGAGCCATCGCCCGCAACAACGGTTACCGCTGCGAACAAGAGGGACTGCACGAACAGGTGCTGCCGTACTTGCACAGCTGGTTGAACCAGTACATCGACACACCGCCCTTGGCGCCTTCGGCTTCCGCCACCGGTTCCTGACGGCATGAGTGCGCAGCCCGCGCGGCTCCACCTCGCCGCGGGCGGGCCGGGGATCAGCTGGCCTCCGGCCTGGCCGCGCACTGCCGGGACGTAACCGTGCTCGCCGACGGCGCCTACCTCAACTGCGGCATGGTCACCCCGCACCGCAAACGCCCCCCGACGTGAGCTGCTGCCCGGCGAGGAAGCCGACAACGCCGCGTACCGCACGGTCCGCGCCCGGGTGGAGCACGTGATCGGCCGGATGAAGAACTCCAAGCTCCTCCGCGACTGCCGACAACACGGCGACGGCCTCCACCACGCCGTCCAGGCCGTTGCCCACATGCACACTGGAAGCTGACGCCACGTGAAGCAGTCAAGCAAGGCGATCACCCCACCCGCCACGCTCTGCTGCAGGTTGGAAAAGGCTCAATGTCGACTTGGCTGGAACTGGGTTCACCTCGCGTAGATCCACTCTGGGCAACATGATCGGCTCGCAGGCGGTCCCGAAAGTGCCGCGGTGCGGCCCGACTGCCAAGCACCTGCCTCGCGGCAGGCAGGGATCGTCCTTCGTGCATGTTGCGATCGTGGCAGGGCGAGGCTCTTTACAGCGCTGATGTCGACGTGGTGCCTGCGGCAGGTGAAGAGGCGGCACTTGGCAGTGGCACGTCGCGATCGTAGGCGAGTAAAGCGAAATGCTCTGGCTCCGTAGCCAAGGACATTGTGCACACCAGCAGAGACCTGTTCGTTGAAAGTGCGCCGCATCTGCGCCGTGTGTGCTTCCGACGCGCCCCTGCGTGTCCCAATTTTGCCTGTGGCATGACCTCTTCCGCTCGTATGTTGATCTGTTCGTCTCGGCCCGAGAGCGGACAACGACCCATGCACGGTCGGAGCTAGCAACCCAGTTCAGCCAAGGGGGAGACGTGGACGAACACGTGGGACCTACACGCCGTCGGGCGGTGGAGGTCTGCGCACAACAGTGGTCCGATGAGCTGATCGACTTCGGCCCCTACAACACGCTGCTGCACTTCAAAGACACGAAGCGGGCGACCCTGGACGTCACCTATGCGGCGTCACAGGCGCTGACCTCGCTACTGAGCGGCCGCACGACCCGACTGGCCAGCCTTTTTCCGGCCTCTGATGATCACAAAACAGCGTGGGCGCGAGCGCGTGGTCTCCGCCGCAAGATGGTCGAACTGGCGGAGGAACAAGGCATCGACGCTGGGCGCCTGGCGCTTGGCCTGGTGCGTGTCGAGCCCCCAACAACGCGTGGCAGTCGTCCGCTCGCAGCCCTGCGTGCTCCCCTTCTCCTGCAGCCGCTGACCATTGAACCGCGCACCGCGACGGAGAGCGACTTCGTCCTCGAAGGAGTGAGCGAAGCTGAGATCAACCCGGTTCTGCTCTACGCCCTGAGCCGCCAGTACGGCCTGGATGGTGATCTCGAGGAGCTCTCTGACAAGATCGCGAACGCGGTCGAGGAGTGCGCGGATCCTGGTGACCGTACCCGTTGCGCCTATGCGGTGCTGCAGGCGGCTTGCACCCGTAGCCATCTCAGTGTGGAACTGGAAGAACGTGTGGTGGCCGGCGTCTTCAGCTTCGACCGGCTTCCCATGGTCAACGACCTGGCCCGATCAGTCGACTTGCTGGCGAGCCACCCGGTTGTAGCGGCCCTTGCCAAGGACAAGGAGGCCGAACGTGCTCTGCGTGTGGAGGCAGCCTCTCACGTGCCCTCCAGCGCGGACTCCACCGCACCTCGGTCGGAGTATCTGGTACGGGACGCCAATGGCTCTCAACAGAAGGCTATCAGCGCCGCATTGGCCGGCGCTCACCTCGTCATTGAGGGACCCCCCGGCACGGGGAAGAGTCAGACCATCGCCAACCTGATCGCCGCCGTCGCGGCATTGGGTAAACGGACGCTCTTCGTCGCCGAGAAGCGTGCCGCCATCGAAGCGGTGACCGACAGTCTTGCCGAGGTCGACCTCGATGGACTGGTCTTCGACCTGCATGGCAACAAGCTCAGCCGCCGCCAGACCGCCCAGCAGCTGTACGAGGCCGTGGAGCGCGCCGGAAATGAGCCCCCGCCCCGCCCTGACGGTCTCCACCGAAGTCTTGATGGCCATCGGGAGCAGGCGCTGCGGCACGTCCAGGAGTTTCACCAGCTCCTGGCGCCTTGGGAGATCAGCCCTTACCAACTCATCACGCACCTCATGGTCAGCCCTCGTGACCAGCACACTCGACTGCGGCTACGCGGCGGCGACCTGTACCGCCTCCACGGAGAGCAGCTCCTCCAAACCGAAAGCGACCTGCGCGCCCTTGTGGCCAAGAACGGCCTTCTGGTGCGACGCGGATCCTCCCCCTGGTCTCACCTGCCGGTCCGCTCCGACAACGAACTGCATGCCGTCGTAGCCAGCCTCGACCAACTCACCGGCCGCGCTCTGACAGATGCCCGACGCACCGTCGAGAAGCTCGTGAACGCAGCGGGATTGCGACCGGCCGACGACGTCCATGGATGGCAATCCCTCCTGGCTTTGCTGCACGACGTCACCACCACCCTCAACCGCTTCGAGGCAGCCGCCTTCGACTCCGGCCTGAACGACATGATCGCCGCGACAGCCGACCGCACCTGGCGCAAAGAGCACTCAGTCAAGGTCGGTTGGTGGCAACGTCGAAAGCTGACTGCCAGAGCGCGGGGACTGGCCAAGGACGGCTCTCGTACCCGCCCCTTGTTGCACGCGGCACTCACGGAAGCTGCCGATCAGAAGGCCCGGTGGCAGGAACATGCTGCGACTGACGACAGCAGCCCGTGGGCCGTCCCCGGGCTGTCCTCCGCTGTCGCCTCTTTCACGCAGGTGCGTGATCAGCTGGCTGCGATAGCCCTGTGCGTGCGCTGGGACGGATGGGAGAACACGTCCACCGACGAGGTGGACCGGTTCATCCAGAGACTTGACCAGGACCGCGTGACGCTGTTGCGGATGCCCGAGCTCAACCAGCTCACCGACCGCCTGGAGTCGGCCGGGCTCCGCCACCTTCTGGACGAGCTCGCCGAAGCCGGAACGGCGCCCGACGTCGCTGTCGGAACTCTGAACCACCTCTGGTGGGCCTCTGTCCTGGACGAGGCCCACATGCAACACCCCTACTTGCGCTCCTTCGTCGGAACCGAGCACGATCACACGATCGAGCAGTTCCAACGTCTCGACCGCACCCACCGAGACCTCAACCCGGCTCGCGTCCGATACGAGGTCGCCACCCGCCTGCGAAAAGCCCGCGATAAGTACCCCGACCAGAACACCCTCGTACGCACCCAGGCCCACCGAAAATCCCGACACCTGGCCCTGCGCAGACTGGTTGAAAAGGCGCCGGACGTCCTCATGGCCGCCAAGCCGTGCTGGGCCATGTCCCCACTCGTTGTCAGCCGCGTCCTTCCCGCCACCCGCCTCTTCGACGTCGTCATCTTCGATGAAGCCAGCCAGGTCCTTCCGCACGACGCCATCACGTCCATCATGCGCGCCCGTCAGGTCATCGTCGCCGGCGACCCGCACCAACTCCCCCCGACGACCTTCTTCCAGAAGCTTCTCAGCGGCGCAGACGAAGACTCCGATGACGACGACTCCGGCGACGCCGCACCAGGTGCCTTCGAATCCCTCCTCGACATGCTGTGCAGCCGCCTCCCCGTACACACCCTCAAATGGCACTATCGCAGCCGCGACGAACGACTCATCGCCTTCGCCAACCACACCATCTACAACGACACACTCGTCACCTTTCCGGGCACCACCCAGGCGAGTCCACTACGCCTGGACATCGTCGACGCCCAGGTCCGCCCCGGCCAATCCGGCTCCTCCGACGAAGAAGTACAACGGGTCGTCGACCTCGCTCTGGCACACGCCACCCACACACCGAGCCAGAGCCTCGGAGTCATCACCATGGGACAGCGGCACGCAGACCGGATCGAACTGGGCCTGACTCAAGCTCTGAAAGACCACCCGGACCTGCAGGACTACTTCAGCTCCGGCGTAGGCCCGCGCCGACGCTTCTTCGTCAAGACCATCGAGCAAGTCCAAGGCGATGAACGAGACGCCATCATCCTCAGCATCGGCTACGGGAAAGCCGCCAACGGACGCCTGGCCATGAACTTCGGCCCGCTCAACAACGAGGGCGGAGAGCGCCGCCTCAACGTGGCGATCACCCGCGCCCGCCAGTCGATGACCGTCGTCACCTCCTTCACCCACCACGATTTCGACCCATCCAAACTCCTGGCTACCCGCCACCGCGGGCCCGAAATGCTGCGCGCGTTCCTGGAGTACGCCTCTCACGGAGGAGACCTCCAGCGCACCGGCAGCGCACGCACTGACTGGAACCTCAACGGTTTCGAGCAACAGGTCCTCGCCGCCCTCGAAGCAGCTGACGTCCCGGTCACACCGCAATGGGGCGTGTCCGGGTACCGCATCGACTTCGCGCTCGGCCACCCCACACGGCCCGGACAGATGGTCCTCGCCGTCGAAACCGACGGCGACCGCTACCACCGATCTCCCAGCGCCCGCGACCGCGACCGACTGCGCCAAGAACACCTGCAACGCCTGGGATGGCGCTTCCACCGCATCTGGGCCTCCAGTTGGTTCGCCAACCCAAGCGTCGAACTCGAACGGCTCCTCGACACCTGGCGTGATGCCACAGAGCGGGCCGACTGCGCGCCAACCCCCGATCCGGTCCACAGCGCGCCAGCTCCGCCTCCGGCGGTCGGCCGCGGTGCACGCCCCACCGTGCCGCAAGGGGGACGTACTGGCGACTACAGCGACGCCGACCTGCTCGCCCTGGCCAACTGGCTCCTGAGCGACGGGTACCAGCTCGATCGCGACACCCGAGTCGGTCAGGCCCTCTCCGAACTCGGCTTCAAACGACGCGGTCGTGTGATCACCGAACGTCTCATCCGCGCCTTCGAACAGGCCCAGCATCCGGCAGACAAGGAAGCGTACTGATGAAGAAGCTCGACATCCTGACCCTTGAGCGCGTCGCACGTCTCATCGCCGACATTGACGGCCCCTTCGAGCGACGCGGCTACCAGCTGGAACAACTCCTGCGACGCGCAGCCTGGCCATCACCCCCCGACTACGACGGCTCACCGCGCATCGCGTGGCTCACGGACGTCATGGCCGGTACCGATGACCACGCCGCTGTCAGTCGACTGCTCTGCCGGATCTGTGACCCGCTCGAGTACGACGACGGTGAGTCGTCCGCCGACCTCATCCGCCAAGAGCTGAACCGCCTTCTCGCAGCAGAGCGGGTGGCCGTCACCTACGTCGCCGGGCGCCCTGTCCTAGGAGAGGTCGGCACCGACGGTCACAGCACGCTGTTCTCCGCTCCCGAGGACCTGGAAGAGCGAATCCGTCCCCTTGTCAGCAGCGAGGAGTTCCTGCAACAACTCATGGAGAGGGTCACCGAAACGCAGATCTGCGAGCAGCACGGTGCGTACGGTATGGCGCTCATTGGCATCGGCAGTTTTACGGAAGCTCTACTCCTCGACGTCCTCACGCACAGAGATCCGAGCCTGCAACGGGGCTTTCCTCTAGGGGAGAGGCGCGTTGCCCCTGAACGGGCAAGTTTTGCCCTGCTGCTCGACACGGCTCGTACCCGAGGGTGGATTCAGATGGACGCCCATGACTTCATGGCGATTGTCCGTGAGTACCGAAACTTCGTCCACCTCCGCAAGCAACGAGAACGTGGCGTCATTCCGGACCGAGACACCGTCGGCATGTGCTGGGGGCCAGTGCTCGCGGTGCTCAACGACCTCGAGACCACCCGAGAGCCCACTGCCGTGTGACCACGTCCGTCACACGACGTCGTCAGCTGGTGGTACAGCATCTGCACCCATGTTGACCAGTTAGAACGGTAGTTGGCGCAGCCTTCGGTCGAGGGCTGGTCCGGATCTTGGTCTGGCGGCGCTGGTTCGGATCATGCTGCGGCTGCAGCGCGTGCGAGTGGGACGGGACGGGATAGATGGCTGGCTGCCGGACGCAGGCATCTGGGATCGCAGGTGTGGTGGTGGACCCGCGAGATGGAGCAAGATCGTGCGGGGTCGGAAGTCGTGTCAGGCTGTTGACTCCACGGTGACGGACGAGGGCCTGGGGTGAATCTATCCCGACAGGCTCGTGGCCGGAGCTGTAGTGGGCTGGCCGAGGTCCATCGAGTGCGGGTTGGCTCCGCGCGCAGTGACCGACAGCCGGATCCACGGACCGCGCGTCCCGTGGCGGCCGCCAGGACAAGACGGTAGGAAATGCTCGTGCTTCGGCTGGACCATCCGACCGCCTACACCATCCGGCGGCTGCGCATCGGCGCATCTTTCCCGAGGAGTGCCGCCCGGCTCTCCGCTTTGCAGCCGACGACGATCCCGACGGACTGGTCGAGATGATCGCCTGGGGACGCTCAGCTGTTGGCGCGAGCAGTCGTAATCTCTGTGTCCATGCCACCGCGTCGCAGAGAGATAGTCAGTCCCGGCACTCGGATGAAATTCCGCTCGCTGGCGACGAACTTGACTGTTCGTACGATTGCCGAGGCGTGGCAGAGCGAGTCAGCGGCTCAGGGTGATTTCACGCTTCATGCGGGCGCGCTTGCGTTCAGGTGGGTTCCGGTCGCGGAGCTTCTTGAGCACCACGCTGGCGCCCGTCGGTTTGTGTATCGCGCGAAATGCGTCTGCTTGACCGCCGTCAGCGAACGGTAGTCGTTCGCAGGAATAGTCGTTCCGCTCTCCGCGGGCCAGACGTCGCACCCTGTAGACAACAGTGGACTCGCAGCCCAACGCGAGCTACGAGGGACTCGTCGTGGTGCGGTCAATGGCGCGACACTCCGTCGAGATACTCCTGGACAGGCCCGTACGGTCCGCCTCGGATCCGGTCGTGCAGGCCCTAGAGCGGCACCCACGCCGCCTCCTGGACCTCTCGCGGTGACGCTGCCCGCGGGGCGCCCGACAGCGACCGGCAGGCGACGTACACGATCCGTCGTCTCGTCACCGGATGCAGCCGCTCACCGATGACAGCGACCGGCTTGACCATGACACCGGTCTCTTCCAACGACTCACGCACCGCGGCCTGCTGCGGCGACTCACCTGCGTCGACCTTGCCCGCCGGGAACTGCCAGACGAGATCGCCCTCGGGGACGGCGCGGCGGATCAGTAACACCCGGCCCTGATGCGGGACTACCGCGCCCGCGATCAGCCCATCCATCCGAACCTCAACTCTCCCTCTGAACAATCACAATCACCGCATGCCACGGACCGCGGACGGACATCATGCCGGGCATGAGCGACGAGCAAACCGCACCCACGAAGCGGCCCTGGTGGTTCTGGCCCACGGCCGCAGCCGGAACAGCCGCCTACATCGTGCTCCTCATTTGGGGGCCCTGGTGGATCGAAGGCCACCATCTCCGCGACAAGAACGGTGATTTGGTGACCAGTGCCGGGATCATCATCACCGGGTTCCGCACCATGCTCGTCGCCATCGCAGCCGGCGGACTCACCGCAGCCGGGCTCTACTACACCCGACGGAAGCACCAACTCGAGCGCGAGCAGCTCCAGCACACCCAGCAGCAGTTCGCAGAGAGTCAGCAGCAGTTCGAGACCACCCTCCGAGAGACTCAGAAGCGTGACGCTGAGCAAGCTGAACTCACCCGCGAGGGCCAAGTCTCCGATCGCTACGTAGAGGCGATCAAGCTCCTGGGTTCGGTTAACCTCGCTGAACGGCTCGGCGGGATCTACTCCCTAAAGCGCATCTTGCACGACAGCGCGAAGGATCACGACACGGTAGTGGAAGTGCTGGCCGCATACGTGCGACAACATGCACCAAGCGCTGCAGTCGAGCCCGGCGATAATCCATCGGGCAGGCCAACGACGGACGTGCAGGCCGCACTGACCGCCATCGCCCTCCGGCCGAATCGGGACGAGAATCCCACGATCGATCTATCTGGGGTCGACCTGTCCGGTGCGGTACTTAAGGAAGCCGTACTCGATCTTGTCGACTTCCGAAAAGCTCGTCTCACCAGGGCGGATCTTGAGGATGCGGTAATGCAAGAAGCAGTCCTCGATGGAGCCCACCTGGAACACGCCAACCTATACGGTGCCGTCTTGTGCGGTGCGCGCCTGGCTGACGCCAAGGTGGACTGCGCCAACTTGATGCACGCGGACCTCGGCTATGTAGTCGCCACCAGGGCATCTTTCCGTGGGGCTAGCCTGAACCTGGCGAAACTCGGCGAAGCCGACTTCGGCGCGGTGGACCTAAGGGGGGCAAGCTTCCAGGAAACAGACGTGAAAATGACAAATCTGGGGGGCGCCGACCTCGCTGGCGTGTATGCCATGGCTAAGGGCCAGTTCTACGAAGCGTTCCTGGACGACGAAACCAAGTTCGACCCAGCGATCGCCGAGGATCCAGAAATCGTCGCACGCATTGAGGAATGCCGAGACATGTTCTAAGCGCAATGCCGTGACCCTGTTGGCGATCTTGTGTGGTTAGACGGCCGTGACGCTGCTGGTGTCGCACGGTGTCTGGAAGGGGCTCGTCCGACGCGTGCGCCTCGCAGTGCTTCGTTAGGTTGGGCGTACATGTCTGTTGCGGAGCCCTTTATAGGTATGAGGTTTGGGCAGTTGGAGCGGTTCCGCAGAGTGTTGGCGAAGTTCGTGGCCGATGTGTTCGCATCAGCGCTGCGCAGGGATCAGCGGGGCTGGGGAGAGTGCTATCTGCGCGGATTGATGCTGGACGGGCGGGGCAAGTCGATCCAGCCGATTGCACAGCGGCTGCCGGACGGGACCATGCAGGTCCTGCAGCAGTTCGTGCACCAGTCGCCGTGGGATTGGCTGACCGTGCGATGCCGGATCGCCGAGTTGCCGTGCGTGGAGATCTAGCCCGAGGTGTATTCAGCGGCTCCGCGTACTCTCGGTCGATCCGGTCCCGTACCCAGCGCAGTCGTGCTAGGTCGCTCGGCCTTGCCCCCACCGCTACTCGGGCGGGCCGTACGTCATCCCCAGCGAATGCTCCTCCAGGCTGCGGAACGTCAGTTGGTCGTCCCGGACCTCATTGAGCAGGAAGAGCTCCCGGGTCCGACACTCCTCGCACAGGCTGACGACAGCGAACGGCCAGAGGTCCACCGGAGCCCCGTACGGGGCACTGTCCACGTAGATACGGTCGGGCCGCAGCGGCTGGGTACTCGACCGCTCGAACGGCTCCCAGCTCGGATGGCTGCCCCTCAGCCGGAGCCCGACTATCCGGTACGAGCCCTCGTCGAGGTACTCGCACCGTTCCACCCAGTCCCAGTGCGTCCCAGAGAGCCAGCTGACCGCACTGATCGCCCGCACGACATGCGGTTCCAACCGCTCGACGTCTTCCGCCAATTGGTGGCTGGCGCGGACGCCGTGAGCGTGGTGCGAGGTGTTCCTGAAGTCCTTGATGTGGCCCAGGAGAGCGCGCGCGTTGCCCCGGTCGCGCACGGTGGCGAGCTGCTGGATGCGGGGCGCGATTCCCTCCGCCTCCAGCCGATCGAGGATCCAGAGCCAGGTGCCGAAGGTGGCGCCGGTCCGGAACTGCTTGCGCAGGTTCCGGGAGAAGCCGTTCGAGGCGGCCAGCTCGGTGAGCGCCAGCACGCCCAGCACCCGGGCCAGACCCTCGCCCAGCTTGAGTAGTCCGTCCTTCCGCTCCGCCGGATGCGTGCTGACCCGGTACCGACGGGACAGCGCGGCGACGTGGTATGGAAAGCTCCACTCGGCGCGCGAGATCGGGTCGTCCAGCGGCCGCACGAGTTCGCCGATCAGGCCAGCCTCGTGGGCAGCGGCCCTGATCTCGTTCCGAACCCCCTGGACGTCCCGTTCGCCGCTGCCGAAGACGTTGGGCAGGATTCCCGACATCGTGGTCCGCAGTGCGCGCCGTCCCTCCTGCACGGTCTCCAGGA
Organism: Streptomyces endophyticus; assembly: GCF_035798155.1. Classification (NCBI taxonomy): domain Bacteria; kingdom Bacillati; phylum Actinomycetota; class Actinomycetes; order Kitasatosporales; family Streptomycetaceae; genus Streptomyces; species Streptomyces endophyticus. The sequence continues at coordinate 19,004 of NZ_JAOZYC010000192.1, forward strand.
GACTCTCCACCTCGCTGTCGGTCACCAGGTCGACGGGGACGTGCGTGTCCAGCAGATCGCGAGCGCTGGGGTAGAGACCGTTGTCCTTGCGGGAGTTCAACCACTCGCAGAGCGCCTGGCCGCTGCCACGGAGCGGCTGCAGCACGAAAAGCGAGGTCGCCGCCTCGCCGAACCCCTGCGGTAGCAGGCGCCAGTTCCCCGGCCGTCCGACGAGCATGCCGCCCGAGCACAGGGTCAGCGTCAGCCCATCCTCCGGCGCGTCAGGGAGCTCAACGGCCGAGTCCGCCTCGTGGAGATCTTGGGCGCGCAGGTGCTTGGGCCGGTCGGTGCCGTCCTCCTGCTCCTCGCGGCGCTGCGGCGGGTGAACCCGGGTGGTCTCCAACTGAGCAAGGTTACGCAGCAATTCGAATTCGCCATCGAGTTCCGGCCGGTAGAAGAGCGCGGGTGGGATCTCGCAACCCACCCGCGTTCTGCTGTCGTCGATCCAGGCGTCCGGAGCGGTCGGGTGTACTTCGCGTCGGAGGTGGTCGCTCGGATCCACCTGCAGCGGCAGGTGGACGAACTCGCGCAGCTCGGGATCTGGCTCGTACGCCTCGCCGATCCGCTGCGGCTCTCCGTCGCGATCGCGCACGCCGACGGCCTTGCGGACCGCCGCCTCGAAGACCTTCCCGCGCGGCCAGCTCACGCCGGCCGAGGCGACCGCCCGGCGCAGCGCCGTGACGGCCTCCTGGCCCCTCGTCCACATTGAGCCGACCAGCGGACGCAGGGCGGCCACCAGGGCAGCGGGATCCCGGGTCTTCTGGATCACGCGCGATTCGGCGAGCCGAGTCAGGACCTCCTCGGACAGCTCGTACCGGAGCCGCAGCGGTTGATCGATCGTGACGCGCTGGTACATCAGTTCGTGGGTAGAGACCACGCGGACCCGGTCGTCCGGCTGTTGGGCGGGGTCGGCGGACAAGGCGGCCAGGTAGAGCCCGGTGATCTCGGCGATCTGATCCGACGTAATGTATTTGCGCTTCGAGCCGATGGAGCGACGCATCCGTTGCCACTGGTCCTGAGCGTTCAGCAGCAGCACCTGCCCCCTGCGCTGTGCCGGCTTGCGGTTGCTGAGGATCCACAGGTAGGTGCTGATGCCGGTATTGGGGAAGAGGAAATCGGGCAGCGCGACCACGGCCTCGAGCCAGTCGTTCTCCACGATCCACCGCCGGATGTCCGATTCGCCGGACCCCGCACCCCCGACGTACATCGGGGAGCCGTTGAAGATGACCGCGATTCGGCTGCCGCCCTCGCCCGAGGCGCTCACCGGCTTCATCTTTGCCAGCATGTGCTGCAGGAAGAGCAGTGAGCCGTCGTTAATCCGGGGAAGACCGGCCCCGAAGCGGCCCGCGAAACCGAGCTCCTCATGCTCCGACCGGACCGCGTACTCGCTCTTCTTCCAATTGACGCCGAACGGCGGATTGGCGAGGAGGTAGTCGAAGACGGTTCCCTGGTGCCCGTCCTCGGCGAAGACGTTCCCGAAGGTGATCGTCGAGGCCCAGCGGCCGCTGGTCATCATGGTGGCACGGGAGATTGCCCATGACTCCCGGTTGATCTCCTGGCCGTACAGCGTGACATTCGCCCGCGGGTTCATCGACGCGATGTACGAGGCCGCCTCGGCCAACAGGCCGGCCGTCCCGCAGGCCGGATCCAGGATGGTGCGGAAGGCATGCGGCGTCGTCAGGACGTCCGAGTCGGAGGAGATGAGGAAGCCGGCCATCAAATGGGCGACATCCCGGGGGGTGTAATGCTCACCGCTCACCTCATTGCCGCTCTCCGCGAACCGCCGGACGAGCTCCTCGAAGAGGCTCTCCATGTGGTCGTCGGTGATCGTCTGCCCCAGGTCGATCGAGACGAACTGCGCGACGACGCGGTAGAGGAGTCCGGCCTGGGACAGGCGGGTGACGGTCCGCTCGAACTCGAAGCCGTCCAGCAGCTCCCTGACGTTCTGGGAGTACCCGTCGACATAGGCTAGGAGCAACCGGTCGGCGTTCTCCGGATCGCTGAGCAAGCTTTCCATGGAGAACTGGCTGGAGTTGTAGACGGGCCAACCCGAGGCGGCCGCCAGGCGCTGCTCCCGCTCCTCCTCGCCGACAGTGCGCTCGGCCTCATCGAGCACCGCCTGCCGGCTCGGGGCCAGAAGGCAGTCCAGCCGGCGCAGCACCGTGAACGGCAGGATCACCCGCCCGTACTCGGAAGACTTGAAGTCGCCGCGCAGCAAGTCGGCCACCGACCAGACGAGCTTGGACAGATGCCCGGTGCCGTCACTCATGCTGTCCTCCGCAGGCCGACGCCCTCCATGGGACTGATCATCCTATAGCGGTGGTCAGGCCGGCCCACGAGGAACACGGGACGCCGACATGCCGGTGACGGTACCTGGGGACCTGGGCGTCGCCACCGTCGCCGGTCGGCCCTCGTCAACTGCCGATCAGCCGACCGACATCAGCCGTTGTTCTCTTTCAGCGAAGCCGCTCCACTTGCCCAAACTTCATATCTGCAATGTGCTCCGCACCAGACATGAATGCCAGAAGTGACGAAGTACTGCTCGGTTCACTCCAGTCAGTTCTTCACGTCCGTCGCAGCTGGACGTCGTCGGTTCGGACGTGGGCGGCCCGTCGCGAAGCGAGACGATGAATTGTCTGGCGTGACGCTCGTTTGACGCTTCGAGTTCCCGTACGCGGGACAACGGGCGGACAGACTGCCTCTGACCTGGGCTTTTTGGTGACCCGTCCAGGCCGACACCTTTCAGATGACGCATCGTGTGGAGCGTGTTGCGATACCGGGGTCTGCCATGCAGACGGCCTGATGTGCTGGGCCGCAGTTCACCTGCGAGTGACGCATGAGGCCGCACGCCCGCCGTGTTCATCCTGGTGCGGCGCGAAGGAAGCTGCTCATGGACTGATGTCTTGCGGCGGTGTTTGGTCCGCGACTGGTCCGGGAGATGCCCCTGGAGGTGCCAGACGGGATGGCGTCCCCCCGAATGGTGTAGCGGTGATCTCTGCATAGCCCCTGGTCATGGGACGGCCATCGCGCAACTCTCCGAGTAGCGAAGCTCGTTGAGAGAGGTGACACGATGGCCTTGTCCCAGCATGACTTACTCCGGCTCATGGAGTCACTGCGTACGGCGGACGGAATCGAGTTGGTGCGGGTTCTGGCCCAGCGGATCCTGCAAGAACTCATCGAGGCGGAGGCCACTGCCCAGATCGGGGCCGAGCCGGGAGAGCATGCCGAGACCCGTACCACCTGGCGCAACGGGCACCGCGAGAAGCTGCTGACCACGCAGGCCGGTGATATCGACCTGGCGATCCCCAAGGTGCGGACCGGCACCTTCTTCCCCAGCCTGCTTGAGCGCCGGCGCCGCATCGACCAGGCGCTCTACGCGGTCATCATGGAGGCATATGTGCACGGGGTGTCCACCCGCTCGGTGGACGACCTGGTCAAGGCCCTGGGCGGCGACACCGGGATCTCCAAAAGCGAGGTGTCCAGGATCTGCGCCGACCTGGACGAACAGCTCACCGCCTTCCGCGAACGAACGCTGGACCACGTCCGGTTCCCCTACGTCTATCTGGACGCGACGTACTGCAAGGTGCGGGTCAACCACCAGATCGTCTCCCAGGCCGTGGTCATCGCCACCGGCATCACCAAGGACGGCAACCGCGAGGTGCTGGGCGTCATGGTCGGCGACAACGAGACCGAGGCATTCTGGAGCGAGTTCCTGCGCTCGCTGAGGGCCCGCGGCCTGTCCGGAGTGCGGCTGGTCATCGCCGACCACCACTCCGGCCTGGTCGCCGCGATCCGCAAGATCATGCTTGGCGCTGCCTACCAGCGGTGCAGGGTGCACTTCCTGCGCAACACCTTCGGCGTGATCACGAAGGGCTCCGGGGAAATGGTCGCGGCGACGATCCGCACGATCTTCGCCCAGCCCGACTCCCCAGCCGTCCGCCGGCAGTTGGACGAGGTCGCCGACATGCTCGGCCGCCAGTTTCCCAAGGTCAAAGAGATGCTCCTGGAAGCGAAGGACGACCTCACAGCATTCGCTGTCTTCCCGGCCCAGCACTGGAAGAAGATCCAGTCGACGAACCCGCTGGAACGGATCAACCGCGAGCTCAAGCGCCGCACCGACGTGGTGCAGGTCTTCCCGAACCCGGACTCCCTGCTACGACTGACGACCGCCGTGCTCAACGAGATGCACGACGAATGGATCGCCTTCGGCCGCCGCTACCTCTCCGAGGACAGCATGGACAAGATCTACAACGACGACGAACTACCCGCCGCTACACCATCACAAGGGACATGACCCCGCCGCAACCCCCGCGACCGCTGTCAGGTCCGCTGCATGCCCTTCCTCCAGGGCTGCCTGCACGACACTTGCGGCCGCAAGTGCTCCACGGGCTGCCACCACCGCGACGCCGATCAGCCCACAGACAAGGCCAACTAGGAGCCAGCCGAGGGCTACCGCGGCTGCCGACCAGACGATGAGGGCGGCGCCCAGCAGCACCACAAGAAGCAGCAGGGGCAGCGCCACGGCACGACGGACACAGCGCACCGTGAATGCGTCGGTCCGCGGAGGCTGCCGTCTACGGCGGCCGGTCGCGGCCGGCTGTGTCGGGAACACGCTGTCAGGCATGGGAAACCTCGTCAGTGGGGGAGGAGGCCAAGAGTGCTGAGACGTCAGGTCGCATCAACTCGCCCCCGAGTCGCACACGCCCCATGTCGCAGACGCCATCGGCTTCTCCAACCCTTCCGGTGGCGTGGGATCGAGGGCCGTTGCCGGGCCTCTCTCCACTTCTGGGGGAGCGGGGACGACCGCATACGTGGTCCGGCCGTCGTGCGTGGTGCCCCATCGCTGCGACAAGCACGCGACCAGGAACAGTCCGCGTCCGCTCACGTCGTTGGTGCCGGCGCGTCGGCGGCGGGCCGGGGCCCGACTTCCGTCGGTGACCTCGATGCGGACCTGATGGCTGCCGTACTGCACCCGCAACTTCACAGCCCCAGAGCCGTGCTTGATGGCGTTCGTCACCAGCTCGGAGACGATCAGCCGGGCCTCTTCGACTGTCGGGTCCGGCAGAGCCCACCGCCTCAGCAGCGCCGCCGACGTATCGCGCGCCGCGGCGACGTGAACATCCACCGGCGACATGGCCATCTCGAATGTCCGCGACATCGGCTGTGGCACGTTGCTAACGGCTGTAGGTTCGCCGTCAGCCGTGCCCGGGTGGTGAGGCGTTGCTGCGCGGTACGTGGTCATACCCACATCGCACCGTGGCTTCGCAATGCAGACCAGGGGAAACATCAGGGGGGAAAAGTTTGTCAAGGGGGGAAAGCGAAGGGGGAGTTGGGGCCAAGATTGGAATCCCCCACCGACTGAGGTCACACTCATGCCAGTAGATCCGTTTGCCGAGCTACTCCGTCAGCTGCGCCGTGAGGCGGAGCGATCGCAGGACGAACAGGCAGACGCGATCAACACGGTCTCGGGCAGGGCGACGGTGACCCGCCGAGAGGTCAGTCGGTACGAGAACGGTGAAAACGTCCCTACGAACCACACGCTTGGACACATCGCTGTGGCCTGCGGCGTCCCGGTGGAGTCGATCCTGCGGGAGGCGAAAGCCGCCCGTGCCAGGCGGAGAAGGAGGGGCGATCGTGAAGGGGAGGATCCGGACGACATGAAGCGTCGAACGCTCCTTGGGGGCGCCATCGTCGGGGCGACTGCCGCGGCCGAACCGTGGGGTCGGCTCGCCTATGCGCTCAACAAGGGAGCCAGGATCGACCCCGAGTCCGCGTCCGTGCTCATTGACCACGCAGCTGGATTGCATCTGGACGAACTGAGCGAAAGTGCGCGCAGTCTGCAGAACCGCGTCGAGTCACACCTTGATGCGATCACAGCAGCTCTTCCCCGAGCCGGTGAACACGAGCGAGCGCTGACCATCGCAGCGGGCGAAACCGCGGCTCTCGCCGGATGGGTCGCCTGGGACCTCGGAGAACACGACAAGGCCGCCGCCTACTACCGCGTGACCTCGGAGTGCGCGAAGGAGGCCGGGCACCCGCCTCTGCGCGCCCTTGCGCTTGGATACGCAAGCTATGGCGCGACTTCCCCGGCTGGGGCGCTGGAGATGTTGTCACAGGCGGCACAAGACGTACGCGGGCATGGCAACGCGACTGCTGCGGCTTGGGCTTTGGGACGGTATGCCGAGGAGGCGGCTCAGGCAGGGGATGGTGCCGGCGCTCACCGTGCCTTGGAGAAGGCGAGGTTCGCGTATGACTTCGCGAATCACACGAGCGAGCAGGCGTGGGTTCGCTTCGTGACGCCGTACCGGATGGACTCACTGGCGCTTTCGGTATACGGCGAACTCAAGAGCCAGGAACTAACGGTCACAGCCGACTCTGCGGTCGATCGTCTCGGTGGGGAACTGCCTGACTCTGGAGTGGTGGTTCTCGGGGACCTGGCGTCGGCGCTGCTCCGAGGCGGCGACGTAGACCGCGGGGTCTACGTCGCGCGCCAATTCGCCGCGGCCACGGCGTCAAAGCCCAACACCATGGGGCGTCAGCGAGCGCAGGGCATCGCTGGCTGGCTGCCCGACACGGAGCGCGAACTGGCGGACCACTTGCGGGCGTTCGCCTCGTGAGCCGTCCCGGCGAGCAGGCTCTGTGACGGTGAGGGCGCCGGGTGGCGTGCCCTACTGCGGGTGAGTTTCCTCGACCACCCAGGACAGGTACGCCTCCGATCCTCCGGTCACGGGCAGCGTGATCCACTGGGGGACGTCATACGGATGCTTCTCATGCAGCCACGCCTCCAGCGCCGGCAGTCGGTCCGTTGAAGTCATGTACGAGATGCGCCACTCCTGAGCCGTCTCGACCTTCTCCTTCCACCAGTAGAAGGCGGTGATGGGCGCATCGATATGAACGCCTGCTGCCAACTTGCTCTCGACTGCGCCTCGGGCCAGCGCTTTCGCTTCGTCCTCGTTGGCACTGGTCGTCTGCGCGATCACGATCTCGTGGGGCATGCATCTACCTCTTCGGCTCGGGTACCGCGACCCTACCCAGCCGTCCAGCGCACGCTGAAAGCTGGTCGCTACCGAGATCGGTCAGTATGCAGCGCGCCGTTCAAGGTGGCGCTTCGCTTCGACATCATGGTGAAGGCCCTCTTGTCGTGGAGGCCGTGGTAACAGATTCGTGAGCAGACCCTGGCGGGAGTCTTGGGCTTCAACGGATCCGTGGCAGAACGGCTCCACCCGGCTATCGGCAGACATTCGCCCAGGGCAGACAACAAGTAGCGCCGAAAGACTGGAAGTCTGCGCCCAGACGATGCCAATGTACAACTTACCGAAAACGCCAGGCCAGGTGGTGCTACTGCTAGGCGCGACAAAATTCCCGAACTCGGGCGGCCAAGGGGGCCCGCTAACCGAGAAGTACGTATCGGATATCTCGCTGTTGCAGCGAGGGCGGTCGCGTACTGCCGCAGGGGTCCATCCAAAGTCTTTGAGGGAAGTGCTGAGGGGGCTTCTGGTCTGGAGCGGCAGGGGGAGATCGCGGGTGGATTTTAGGTGACGATCGCCGGTTAGCCAAACCGGCGGAAGCCAGGACCATTGATGAGTGCCCACCTGTCAACGCACGCCCCGCGAACGGTGGGTGCAACCCACTTGTGCCTCGCGGTGAGTTGAACTGCGTGGCGCTGTGGGCGTTCGACGCTCTATCAGTGAATTGGGGAATCGTCATGGCCCGCCCTCCCGCACTCAAACTTGTTGAAGTTCTAGCTGAAATTCGGATGAGCCCGTCAGCCTTCTACCGCATGAGGGCTCGCGGCGACGCGCCCCGAATGGTGAAGCTTCCAAACGGAGAACTCCGGTGCAGGCGCAGTGACCTGGACACCTGGTGGGATGCATGCGAAAAGGATTCAAGTAAGTGGCAATGAGCTACAAAGTTCGCTTCTGGGAGATACGTGAGCGTGTCGACCGTCGTAAGGGATTTGAAGTCCGCTGGACTGTCGACAGCCGCGAGAAGTCGGAGTCCTTCCTCACCAAGGGACTCGCGGAGAGTCGACGCGCCAAGCTGATGACGGCAGCACGTGATGGTGAGCCGTTCGACCCACGGACTGGTCTGCCGGCTTCTGAGCTCCGTGCGTTGAAGCAGCGAACCACTTGGTACGTCCTGGCGCGTGAGTACATCGAGCAGCGGTGGGACAGGACGCCGGGGCCCACGCGCCGCACGCTTGCGGATGCGTTGGCCACCATCACGCCCGCTCTTGTCGAACGGGATGCTGTGCCGAGTGCGCCCCAAGGGCTGCGGCGTGCCCTCTACTCGTGGGCGTTCAACAAGAAGGCTTGGGACTCGGACCCACGTCCGGAGTGGCAGACGGCACTCGAATGGCTGGAGCGAACGTCCCTACCGGTGAGCGAGTTGGAGGACCCTGATCTGCTGCGCCGTGGCCTCGACGCCTTGTGCCGCAAGATAGACGGGAGTTCCGCTGCAGCCAAGACAGCGACGCGCAAGAAGGCTGCCGTCAACGAGGTATTCGGATTTGCAGTGGAGCGGGGGTACTTCGGGCAGAACCCCCTGACCGGCCTTCGATGGCGGGCGCCTGATGTCGCCGACGAAGTGGATCCGGACTGCGTCCCCAACCCCACCCAGGTCGCGCGTTTGCTCGCGGTGGTCAAGGACCTCCCAGGGCGTGGTCCGCACTTGTACGCCTTCTTCGGTTGCATGTACCACGCCGCGATGCGGCCCGCTGAGGTCATGCATCTGCAGAAGTCACAATGTCGGCTCCCGGCTTCCGGCTGGGGCCTGTTGCACCTGAAGGGGGGTGTGGTGCCTGCGGGCAAAGAATGGACCGATGACGGTGCTGTGTACGAGGTCCACTCCTTGAAGCGGAGGGCCGCGAAGGCTACACGTCCGGTCCCGATCCCGCCTGTGCTTGTCGGCATGCTGCGTGAGCACATTGAGCGCTTCGGAGTAGCCCCGGACGGGCGCATCTTCCGTAACGGCGCCGACAACTACATTGACGCAGCAGCGTACGGCATCACCTGGCGGCGGGCGCGCGAGGCAGCACTGACGCTCGATGAGCATGCACTCCAACTTGCCCAGCGCCCCTACGACTTGCGCCACGCGGGCATCTCATTCTGGCTGGCCTCCGGTGTTGATCCGGCCGAGTGCGCTCGCAGGGCATGGCAGAGCATCCAGGTCCTCTTCCGTTTCTACGCCAAGTTCCTGGCCGAGGCGACCCATCACGCGAACAGCCTTATCGAGGACTCGATGCGTCAGTGGGAGACGAGGGCCGCTGCAGAGCGGAAGGCTTAGGAACTCGGACTTGGCCCGGAAATGCCCCGGAACAGCTGGTCGGAGGTGGGATACGGGCGGGAAATTTCGGGAGGAAGCGTGTATCTCGCTCGCGTTGCCGTCGATGACATCGGGACGGCGCCTGACCAAGAAAGGCCAGGTCAGGCGCCGTTTCATGCCCCCTAGAAGAACCCGAGCTTCTGTGCCGAGTAGCTCACCAGAAGGTTCTTCGTCTGCTGGTAGTGGTCCAGCATCATCTTGTGGTTCTCGCGGCCGATGCCCGACTGCTTGTAGCCGCCGAATGCCGCGTGCGCCGGGTACGCGTGGTAGCAGTTGGTCCAGACGCGGCCCGCCTGGATCGAACGGCCTGCCCGGTACGCCGTGTTGATGTCGCGGGTCCACACTCCGGCCCCGAGGCCGTACAGCGTGTCGTTGGCGATTTTGATGGCGTCGTCGTAGTCGGCGAAGGGGGCGACCGAGACGACCGGGCCGAAGATCTCCTCCTGGAAGATCCGCATGCGGTTCTGGCCCTCGAAGATGGTGGGCTGGACGTAGTAGCCGCCCGCCAACTCGCCGTCGTACTCGATGCGTTGGCCGCCCGTGAGGACCTTCGCGCCCTCCTGCTGGCCGATGTCCAGGTACGAGAGGATCTTCTGGAGCTGGTCGTTGGAGGCCTGGGCGCCGATCATCGTGTCGGTGTCCAGGGGGTGGCCGGGCTTGATGGCCTCGGTGCGGGCGATCGCCGCTTCGATGAACTCGCTGTAGTGGCCCTGCTGGATGAGCGCGCGGGACGGGCAGGTGCAGACCTCGCCCTGGTTGAGGGCGAACATCGTGAAGCCCTCGAGGGCCTTGTCGCGGAAGTCGTCGTCCTTGGCCCAGACGTCGTCGAAGAAGATGTTCGGGGACTTGCCGCCGAGTTCGAGGGTGACCGGCTTGATGTTCTCCGAGGCGTACTGCATGATCAGGCGGCCCGTCGTGGTCTCGCCCGTGAACGCGACCTTTGCCACGCGGGAGGACGATGCGAGCGGCTTGCCGGCCTCGACGCCGAAGCCGTTGACGATGTTGACGACGCCTGGCGGGAGCAGGTCCTTGACGAGGTCCAGCCAGACGTGGATCGACGCCGGGGTCTGTTCGGCCGGCTTGATGACCACCGCGTTGCCCGCCGCGAGGGCCGGGGCGAGCTTCCATGTCGCCATCAGGATGGGGAAGTTCCACGGGATGATCTGCGCGACGACGCCGAGCGGCTCGTGGAAGTGGTACGCGACCGTGTCGTCGTCGATTTCGGAGAGGCTGCCCTCCTGTGCGCGGACCGCGCCCGCGAAGTAGCGGAAGTGGTCGATCGCCAGGGGGATGTCGGCGGCCAGGGTCTCGCGGACCGGCTTGCCGTTCTCCCAGCTCTCCGCGACCGCGAGGAGTTCGAGGTTCTGCTCCATGCGGTCGGCGATCTTGAGGAGGATGTCCCCGCGGGCGCCGGGCGCCGTGCGGCCCCAGGAGGGCGCGGCGGCGTGCGCGGCGTCGAGGGCGCGTTCGACGTCCTCGGCCGTGCCGCGCGCGATCTCGGTGAACGGCTGTCCGTTGACGGGGCTCGGGTTCTCGAAGTACTGGCCGCGGGCGGGCGGCGCGTACTCGCCGCCGATGAAGTGGTCGTAGCGGGCCTGGTAGGAGACGACGGAGCCCTGGGTGCCGGGCGCTGCATAGCGGGTCATGGTGGCTGGCCTCCTGTGCGGCTGCCCGCCTTTGGGCAGCGTTCGCAGGGGACGCTAGGAGCGCGGACGTTGCAGTTACGTTGCGTGCGCGCTGCGGGGGCTACGTCGCGTAGGGGCCCGGAGTGCGCAGTTCGTCGTCGAGCGCGGCGAGGCGGGACAGGACCGGCGGGGTCGGGCGGATCGCCGCGAGCGCGCGCCAGGCGTCCAGGTCGTCCTCGCCCCACGGGGCGTGCACCCAGTCGGCGAGCAGGTCGGGGTCGCCGCGGGCGATGAGCGCGGCCCGGAGTTCGTCGGCGAGGCGGTGCCGGATGCGGGCCACGGCGGGCGCCTGCGACGTCGGAAGGAGCGGTCCGCTGTACGCGGATGCCGCCGCCGTGACCGCTCCCGAGGCGAGGCGGCGCTCGACCGTGGTCAGGTCCGAGTCGACCGGGGTCGACAGCCGGTAGGGGCGCGAGCGCAGCACGTCGGGCCCCAGCACCCGGCGCAGCCTGGCCAGTTCGGCGCGGAGCGTCACCGGCGTCACGGACTCGTCCTCGTACAGGAAGCAGAGGAGTTCGTCGCCGGTCAGGCCCTCCGGGTGGCCGGCGAGCAGGACGAGGAGTTCGCTGTGGCGGCGGCTGAGGCGGAGCTTGTGGCCGTCCGGGGTGAGGAGGAGGGCCTCGTCGCGGCCGAGCGCGGTCAGGCGCAGGGCCGGTTCGGTCGTGCGCGGCGGGGCCAGGAGGGCGAGTTGGGTTTCCGCCGCGCGCGCCACCGCCTGATCGAACGCCAGGCTGTGCGGGTGCGCGAGGCGGTCGCCGCCGGTGATGTCGATGGCGCCGAGCAGGCGCCCGGTGCGCGGGTCGTGCACGGGGGCCGCCGCACAGGTCCACGGCTGGACCTTGCGGATGAAGTGCTCGGCCGCGAAGACCTGTACCGGGCGGTCGACGGCGACGGCCGTGCCCGGCGCGTTCGTGCCCATCGCCGACTCCGACCAGCGGGCGCCCGGCACGAAGTTCATCCGCCCCGCCGCCTGCCGCGTACGCGAGTGCCCCTCCACCCACAGCAGCCTGCCGTGCGCGTCGCACACCGCGAGCAGATGCTCGCCGTCCGCGGCGAACGTGCCCATCAGCTCGCGGAACAGCGGCATCACGCGGGCCAGCGGGTGCTCCGCCCGGTAGCTGCCCACGTCGCCTTCGGGCATCTCCACCGACGCCGAGGCGTCCGGGCTGACGTGCGCGCCCGCCGAGCGGCGCCAGGACGCGGCGACGACGGGGCGCACGGGGCGGGCCACGGTGCCCGCCGCGGTGAACCGGTCGTGCGCGCGGCGCAGCGCCCGGACCCGCTCGGACGGATCGGTGCCCGGCTCCAGGGCGACCCACTGTTCGGTCAACGCGGCCTCCAGGCGGGATCCTTCGCGACGGTGCGGTGGCGCGACCATCGTCACCCCGGGGACGCGGGCCGACAAGGAGCGGAACACGGATCGGGCGATTCGGCACATGCCACTCACGCGTGTGGAGACGACCGCGCCCGCCGGGATCAGGAGGCGGCGACCAGCCGCATGTACCGGTCCCAGTCCCAGTAACGCCCGGGATCCGTGTGGTCGGCGCCGGGCACCTCCACGTGGCCGATGATCCGCTCGCGGGTCTTCGGGATGCCGTAACGCGTGCAGATCGACGCGGTCAGCGCCGCCGACTCCCGGTACATCGCCTCGGTGAAGTACTCCGGTTTGTCGACCCACCCCTCGTGTTCGATACCGACGCTGCGCGTGTTGTAGTCCCAGTTCCCCGCGTGCCAGGCGACGTTCTTCTCCCGCACCATCTGCGCGATGTGCCCGTCGGAGGAGCGCACGACGTAGTGCGCGGAGACCTGCTTGGCCGGGTTCTTGAAGATGTTGAGCGTGGTCGCGTAGTCCTCCTGCGTGACGTGCACGATCACGAACTCGACCGGGTACGACAGCGGGCGGCTGGCCACCGTGTAGTTGGACTTGCTCGCCGGAACGGACTCGGCCTTCGGGTAGTCCACCGTCGCCAGTGGCAGGGCGTCTGCCCTGCCCGTGGCCAGCAGTGCGGTGGGCGCCGCGGCGAGCGCGCTGAGTTGGAGCAGCCGGCGGCGGCTCGGGAATGATCCATTTGCTCGGTCCATGTCAATCCTGCCTCTCGGGTCACCGGTGGGGCGGGGCTCAGTGGGGCGGGTGCGGTGCTGTGGGCGTGAGTGAGGTGGGTGAGGTGGGGGGAGCGGGAAGTGGGGAGTTGGGGGATTGAGGGAGTGGGGATTGGGCTGGGTGGGGGAGTGGGGTGGGTGGGGGTCAGAGTTCGGGGCGCGGCAGGGTCGCCGCACTCTCGCGCAGCCGCGTGTGCAGCCCGCGGTGTGTCTCGCGCGGCGGCAGCCATTCCTTGCGAAGTTTGGCGACGCACGTGTAGTTGGTGTCGCAGACGTTCGCCAGCGGTGACTCCACGGTCTGCGTCACGAACTGGTACGCGTCCAACTCGCTGAAGTCGTAGTCCCGTACGAGCCACTGGACCAGGTCGAGCTGGGATATCCGGAAGGCGTCCTCCAGCGGGCGGGCCGAACCCGTCGAGACGATGTGCGTGTCCGACTCGATGCGCGGCCACGGCGTCGCCACGCCCTTGAGCAGTTCCACGATGACGACGGTCCGCATCGCGCACTCCACGGCCACGCCGCAGGTCTCTCCCTCGCCCTGCCGCGCGTGCCCGTCGCCGAGGCTCAGCAGTGCGCCCTCCACGTTCACGCCGAGGTAGCAGGTGACGCCCGCCCGCATCTCCGGCGTGTCCATGTTCCCGCCGTGCGCGTCCGGCACGAGCGCCGAACGGACCTCCAGATTCGCGGGCGCGACGCCGACCGTGCCGTGCATCGGGTCCATCGGCAGATCGGCGGTGAACTCGCTGTCCCGCGCCGCGAACCGGGCGGTGCGGCGCGCCCGGTCGAGCTGCCATATCCAGACGGTCTCGGGGAGCGGCGGCTGCAGCGTCGCGGTCGTGTGCGTGGATGTCAGCGCCCCGAACAGCGGCACCGTCGTGGACGCCGCCCAGTCGCGCGCGGGCTCCACCGACACGAAGTGCACCGCCACGGTGTCGCCCGGCTCGGCACCCTCGATGTGGAACGGACCGGTCTGCGGGTTGAGGAAGGGGAACTCGCAGACCTCCGAGACCAGATCCTTCTCCGAGCGGACCCGGCCCCCGAAGCAGTCCTCCGTGAACAGGTCGAGCGCCGTACCGGGAGCGATGCGCGCGACGGCCGGCGCGCCGCCGAACGTCCAGGCGTACTCGCCGGGCTGCGGCCGGACGGTCAGCATCCGGAGATCGCTCATGAGGACTGCGCTCCGCTCTGTGGGGAGTGGGTGAAGGGCGAAGGGAGGTCGACGATGCCGAGCACCAGCGATATGCCCGCGGCGGAACACGCGTAGACCTGGCCCGGCCCCGATCGCGGCCCGATGTTCTCCATGACGTCCCCCGACACAGGAATCCCCCTTCCCGTGCGCACGCCGCCACCCGTCGGATGGACGGGAGCCCGGCGCCTCGCGTGAATTACGTTACGGGGCCCTCGGGTTGGGGCGGAAGAGGGCACAGAAGATCTGTGGACAACCGGTGCAATGTGAACAACCGCATGTCAGAGGTCCGAACCAGTGGCGCGTGGGGGAGGGGTGTCCAGGCGGCATCCCTCCCGACGGTGGAACCCGACCCGCCGTCGGGCGGCCGAGTGCCCTCCCCTCGGGCGGTCGCTCCGCCGTCAGGCAGTCACCCCGCCGTCAGGCAGCCGCGCCGTGCTCAGACGGCGCTCGTCCTCAGACAGCCGCCGCCCCCATCGGGTCGTCCAGCACCGCCCGCACCACCGAGTGCGCCGCCCCCAGCAGCGGCCCGTCCGAACCGAGGCCCGAGGTGATGACGCCGTCCTCCGGGGACGCCGTGCGGCGGGTCAACTCCCGTTCCAGGGAAGGGAGAAGCCAGGGCGCGAGGTGGGACAGTGCGCCGCCGAGGACCACTGCACGCGGGTCCACGAGGTTGACCGCACCGGTCAGCGCGATGCCGAGCGCGGTGCCCGCCGAGCGCAGCGCCCGGCGCGTCGCGGTGTCACCGTCGCCGGCCCGTTCGGCGAGCAGTGACACCCGGTCGGGCCCCGGCTCGATGCCCGCGGCGCGCAGCACCGCCTCCTCACCCGCGTACTGCTCAAGGCATCCGCGCCCGCCGCACGGGCACGCGGGTCCCTCCGGGCGCACCGGTACATGGCCGAGTTCCCCCGCGAACCCCCGTGTTCCGCGCAGGAGTTGACCGTCGACGACGAGCGCCGCGCCGATGCCGATCTCCGCGGACACGTGGAGGAAGTCGGCGGGGGAGTCCTCGGCGAGCCACAGTTCGGCGAGGGCGCCGAAGTTCGCCTCGTTCTCGACGGTGACCGGCACGTCGCCCGGGAGCAGGGACGCGACATCCGTGTCGTGCCAGTCGAGGTTGGGGGCGCGCACGACGGTCGTGGTGCCACGCGACACCAGGCCCGGCACGGCGATCGCGAGCCCGGCCGGACGCAGCCCGGCGGCCTGCGCCTCGCCGGTCACCTCCCTTACCAGTTCCGTGAGTTCGGCCAGTACGGGCTTCGGTGCGCGCCCCCGGTTGCTCACGCGGCGCCGTGCCCGCGCCCGCACCTCGCCCCGCATGTCCACCGCGCACACCGCGAGATGGTCGACGCCCACCTCGGCGCCGAGCCCGGCAGGGCCCTGACCGCTGACGGCCAGCGCCGAGCCCGGCCGCCCGACACCGCCCGGACGCTGCGGCCCCAGCTCCTCCAGCAACCCCGCCCGGATCAACTCGTCGACAAGCGTGGACACGGCTGCCCGGGTCAGGCCGATGTGCTGCGCCACCGCGGCCCGCGACAGCGGCCCCTCGGCGGCGACCGTGTACATGGTGCGGGACAGGTTGCGGCGGCGCATGGCCTGCTGGGTGTCGGGCGTGCCCGGTCGCGGCCGGTGCAGTGGTGCGGTCATACGCTCATGCTCCCAGGGGCGGTGAGGGTGGGGTCTTCCGGAGGTGTGCCAACGCGTCGGGTGGGCCAACATGTCGGGTGGGCTAACGCGTCGGCTGGGCTGACGCGTCGGCTGGACCAACTCGTCGGGTGAACCGACTCGTCGGCTGGGCTAACGCGTCGGGTAGATCAACTCGTCGGGTGGGCCGACACGTCGGCTGGGCCGACACGCCAGCTGGGCCAGCACGTCGGCTGGGCTGACACGCCAGCTGGGCCAGCACGTCGGCTGGGCTGACACGCCAGCTGGGCTGACACGCCAGCTGGGCCTCACTCGTCGGGAGGCCCCCCGTCGAGTGGCCCCACCCGTCGAGATGCCCACCCGTCGGGAGGGCCCCACGCGCCGAGTGGCCCTCCCTCGTCACTCGCCGAGTGGACCTCACTCGCCGGGAGGCCCCACCCGTCGGCAGGGCCCGCTCGTCGGCAGGGCCCACTCGTCGAGTGGGCCTCACCCGTCAGATGGACCTCACCCGTTCCCGAGAAGCGCCCCGCCCCTGGACCTCACCCGCTCCCGAGAAGCGCCCCCGCCCCCGCAAGCACCCCCGAGATCCGCTCCAGCGTCGCCTCGTCCCTCCGCTCCACCGGATCGAGCAGCGGACCGCGCGCCGTGTCCCAGCGGCGGGCCACCGCCCCCGGGTCCTCGCCGGTCAGCACGCCCGCGGCCTGCGCCGCCGCCCCCAGCGCCACCAGTTCGCCGGCCTCGGGCACCTGTACCGCCCGCCCCGAAAGGCGTCGCACCGTCTCCTGCCAGGCCGTCCCGCGCGCCCCGCCGCCGATGAGGAGCAGGGGAGCCGCGGGGTCGGCGTCCGCGTCGAGCACCCGGTCGAGCGCGCCGAGCAGGGCGTGCACCGCACCGTCGTACGCCGCCTGCAGCAGCTGACCGCCGGTCGTGTCGTGCCGCAGACCCGTCAACAGGCCAGACGCGTCCGGCAGGTTGGGCGTCCGCTCGCCGTCCAGGTAGGGAAGGATCGTCGCCGTGCCTCCCGCCTCGACCGCCTCCCGGTCAAGGCCGAGCAGCGCCGCGATCCGGTCCACCGCGAGCGTGCAGTTCAGCGTGCAGGCCAGGGGCAGCCAGTCGCCGCGCGCGTCCGCGAAACCGGCGACCGTGCCGGAGGGGTCGGCCGGCCGGTTCCGCGACACCGCGTACACCGTGCCCGAAGTGCCGAGGCTCAGCACGGGAGTTCCCGGCAGCAGGCCGAGGCCGAGCGCGGCGGCCGCGTTGTCGCCGGTGCCGGCCGCCACCAACGTGCCCTCCGCGAAGGGGAGTTTGCCGTCCCTCGCGCGCACCGTGCCCGCGACCTCGCCGGGTGCCACCACACGCGGCAGGAGCGCCGGGTCCAGCCCCACGCGCCCGAGCACCTCCTCGTCGTACGCCTCGGTCGACGAGGCCCACCACCCCGTACCGGACGCGTCGCCCCGGTCCGTCGTGCCCTCACCGGTCAGGCGTCCGGTGAGGTAGTCGTGCGGCAGTCGGACCGCGGCCGTGGCGCGCGCCGCCTCCGGCTCGTGCTCGGCCAGCCACGCCCACTTCGACACGGTGAAGGAGGCCGCCGGCACGACGCCGAACCGCTCCGCCCATGCCTTCGCCCCGCCCAGCTCGTCCACGAGGCGGCGGGCCTGCGGCGCGGAGCGCACGTCGTTCCACAGCAGCGCGGGCCGCACCGGCCGTCCCTGCGCGTCGAGCGTCACCAGGCCGTGCTGCTGCCCGCCGACCGACACCGCCGAGGCGCGCCGGGCCGCGTCGCCGCACTGGGCGAGCGCCTCGCGGAGCGCCCGGTACCACTCCTCGGGGTCGCTCTCGCGGCCCGCGCCCGAGGTCACGGTGTGCGGCGCCTGTCCGCTCGCCACGGTCGCGCCCGTCGCGACATCGACGACCAGGACCTTCGTGGACTGCGTGGAACTGTCGACTCCTACGACGAGGGGTCCATCGGCAGCTGACATGCGGCTCTCCTGAAATCTCGGGAAATCTGGGTCTGTGGTGCGGTCGGCTCTTCCCAGCGGCGTTCCCGCATACTAATTTGTAAAGCGCCATGACGAAATAGTTGGCGAGGGAGCCGCAAGATGACGTACCAGCCCACCCCTGACGACAAGTTCACCTTCGGTCTGTGGACCGTCGGCTGGCAGGGCCGCGACCCGTTCGGCGACGCCACCCGTCCGGCGCTCGACCCGGTGGAGTCCGTGCAGCGCCTGTCCGAGCTCGGCGCCCACGGCGTGACCTTCCACGACGACGACCTGATCCCGTTCGGTGCCTCCGAGACCGAGCGCGAATCGCACATCAAGCGCTTCCGGCAGGCCCTCGACGCCACCGGCATGGTCGTCCCGATGGCCACCACGAACCTGTTCACGCACCCGGTCTTCAAGGACGGCGGCTTCACCGCCAACGACCGTGACGTGCGCCGCTACGCCCTGCGCAAGGTCATCCGCAACATCGACCTCGCCGCCGAGCTCGGCGCCGAGACCTATGTCGCGTGGGGCGGCCGCGAGGGCGCCGAGTCCGGCGGCGCCAAGGACGTCCGCGACGCCCTCGACCGTATGAAGGAGGGCTTCGACCTTCTCGCTGATTACGTCATCGAGCAGGGCTACGACCTCAAGTTCGCCATCGAGCCCAAGCCGAACGAGCCGCGCGGCGACATCCTGCTGCCGACCGTCGGCCACGCCCTCGCGTTCATCGAGCGCCTGGAGCGGCCCGAGATGTTCGGCGTGAACCCCGAGGTCGGCCACGAGCAGATGGCGGGCCTCAACTTCTCGCACGGCATCGCCCAGGCACTGTGGGCGGGCAAGCTCTTCCACATCGACCTCAACGGCCAGACCGGCATCAAGTACGACCAGGACCTGCGCTTCGGCGCCGGCGACCTGCGCGCCGCGTTCTGGCTCGTCGACCTGCTGGAGCAGGCCGGCTACGAGGGCCCGCGGCACTTCGACTTCAAGCCGCCGCGGACCGAGGACATCGACGGAGTGTGGGCCTCGGCCGCCGGCTGCATGCGCAACTACCTGATCCTCAAGGACCGGGCCGCCGCCTTCCGCGACGACCCGGAGGTCCAGGCGGCCCTGGCCGCCTCCCGACTCGACGAGCTCGCGCAGCCGACCGCCGCCGACGGCCTGGCCGCGCTGCTCGCCGACAAGAGCGCCTTCGAGGAGTTCGACGTCAACGCCGCCGCCGAGCGCGGCATGGCCTTCGAGCGCCTCGACCAGCTGGCGATGGACCACCTGCTGGGCGTGCGCGCCTGACGCGGCAGGGACAGAAGGGCCGCGACCGGCCGGACGTGCGGCGTCCGGTCGGTCAACTTCCCTGAGGGGCTCGCGCGTGGGGCCCGATGCGGCAATTCTGGAGTGGTGTCCTTACCGCCGATGCCGCCGCAGCCGCCCCCGCCGCCGAACGACGCCCCACCGCCGGGCGGCTTCGGTGCGCCGCCGCCCGACGGGCCGCGCCGCACCGACCGGCGGATGTTCCTGGTGATCGCGACGCTCGTCGCCCTCGTGGTGATCGTGGGTGCCGTCGTCCTCGTGACGACCCGCGACAGTTCCTCCGACGGCGACAAGAAGTCGCCCGACAAGAGCAGCGAACAGGCCACGCGCTCGCCCCGTATCCCGAGCAAGCTGCCGTCCTCGCTGCCCAGCAACCTGCCGAGCGAGCTCCCGAGCGGCCTGCCGAGCGAACTGCCCTCGGAGCTCCCCAGCGAGCTGCCGAGCGAGTTGCCCAGCGAGTTCGGCGGCTGAATCCGCCGGTGCGACGGCCGACAGGTGCGCCTACAGGGCTGTGCTCACAGCACTGTGCTCACAGGACTGCCCTTACAGGGCGCCCTTCGGCAGCTTCACGTGCGTCACCTTCGTCTCGACGCCGCTGTCCACGAGCCGCCCGTCCGCGTCGAACGCCCCGTCGCCGTCGCTCATCCCGAAGTCGTTGTCGTTGATCAGGGCGAGAGTGTCGCGTCCCGCGAGCGCGATGCCCTCGATCTTGTCCGGAACGGCGTCGACCTTGTTCAGGTCCACCACGAGGTGCTTGTCGAGGACAGGAACGCCCCGCGCCGCCGGATCGGCCAGCTGCTCCAGGGACGGGGACGTCGCGTCGTCGTCCCAGCGCCCGCCCAGGATGTCGGCGCCGCGCGTGAGCCGCACCTCCTGAAGGCGGGCCGCCTTGTCGGTGCGCTCCTCGACGAGGAGCCGGTCGCCGCCGACCGCGACCACGGAGGAGATCTTCAACTCGGAGGGGTCGTCCTCCCCGGGGTCCACCACGTCCACCGGGTCGAAGCGGTACGCGTACTCCGCCGTGACAGCCTGGCTCTTCGGTGAGAACCGCAGCAGGCGCGTCGTCCGCGAGGCGTCCCCCGCGTCCGTGTCCGGCAGCGACAGCGGGCTCTGCACCGCCAGCACCAGGTCCCCGCCCGGCAGTTGGGCGAGCCCCTCGAAGCCCCGGTTGGTCTTGCGGTGCAGCAGCACGGACGGCAGCGACTCGACGACCGGGTAGTCGGCGCCCCGCAGGTTCAGGCCCTTCGGCACGTGCCGGGCGAGGACCTGGCCGTCCGCGGAGACATGCACGAGCGAGGGGCCGTACTCGTCGACGAGCCAGAAACTGCCGTCCGCCGCGCGCACGATGCCCTCGGTGTCGAGACCGTTCGGGTTGTACGAGAGCGGGGACCTGGCGTCGTAGGAGTACGGCTTCTCGTCGCGGGCCTCCTGGTTCGACAGGCCGGTGACGGGCTTGCCGGACTTCGTGGTGAGCGGGATCGCGTCGAGGACCTTCACCTGCTCGCCGGTGACGCGGATCTTCACGATGGCCGGGTCGAAACCGGGCACCGGGAACGTGCGGCGCTTCGTGCCGTCGACCTTGATCTGGCCGTTCGGGCCGCGGTCGGTCACCGTCCAGAACTCGCCCTCGCGGCCCGCCGGGTAGAGGTCCGAGCCGATGCCGCCGAGGTCCACGCCACGGTCGTCGTCGACCGTGCCCGGCAGCAGGGTGTTGCTGAATTCGCCGAGGGGCAGGTCGCCGAGCGTCGCGCTGCCGGTGACCTCGGCCGCGCCGGACCCCGTGGGCGCGCCCGTCGCGGCCGGCGCCACCCCGAGTGCCACGAGGGCGGCGAGCGGCACACCCGCGGCGACGGAACGGCCGAGGGCGCGGCGCTTACCGGGGACGAGCGGGGACATGGGGCCTCCTGAGGCGCGGATACGGTGTACAGCGCACACGGTCGGCCCCCGCCCCGAACACGGAGTGACGCCAGGGTGAACAGGGCGGCTCAGGAAGGCGACTTGATCTCCACCGGGAAGGTCAGCCGCATCGACAGCCAGGCGTACACCGGGCCGAGCGCGTTCATGGCGACCACGCACACCCAGGCCGCCCACGGGTTGCCCGCCTCGAAGCCGAACCCGCCGAAGAACGTCGCGAAGTAGCTGGCGAACCCGAAGAACATGCCGGGGATGAGCGAGAAGAACCGGACCCGCCCGGTGTACATCAGCGCGCTGTTCAGGGCGAGGATGCACAGCGCCCCGAACGTGTTCCGGGCCAGCTGGCTCTCCCCGAAGGCCGTGCCCGCGTGGGTCTCCAGAAGCACGATGAGCAGCGCGTACGTGGAACCCACCGGCATCGCGCACCACAGCTTGCGCGCGCCGGCGAGGCTCGGGCCGCCCATCAGGAACATGCCCGCCCACGAAATGAAGATCGCCCAGGGCGGCAGATGCAGTGCGGTCCCGCCCACGAAGGCGGTCGTCGCGGCGAGCACCGATGCCACGATCTCGTGCGGAATCCGCTCCCGGACCACGGGTGTGGCCGGAGCGGTTGTGCTCGTGCCTGTCGTTGCCTCGGCCATGTCAGAGTACCCCGCCCGCGACGAGGGAACCGTCGAGTTCCGCGGAGACCGTCGAACGGGCCACCACCCGCCCCGACTTGACCACCGTGGTGCGCGCGGGCCGGTCCAGGAGCAGAGTGGCGTGCTCGCGGGTGTCCAGGACGACGAGGTCCGCGATCGCGCCCTCGTGCACCCCGTAGTCCGCTTCCGGAATGCCGATCACGCGCGCGGCGTCGTACGTCACCATGCGCAGCACCCGGCGCAGGTCGGCCGGGCCCGACAGGTGGGCGATGCGGGCGAGCAGCAGCGCGGTCTCCAGGACGTCGCCGGTGCCGTACGGGGTGAAGGCGTTGCGGATGTTGTTGGTGGCGCAGGCGGTGAGGATGTTCGCGTCCCAGAGTTCGCGCACGGGGGCCAGGCCCCGGCGCGGCGCCGTGTCGTCGCCGCGGCCGCCCAGGAAGAGATCCGTGGCGGGCAGCGGCA
>NZ_JAOZYC010000193.1:0-38505 GCF_035798155.1 Streptomyces endophyticus
TGTGGGAGAGTAGGACGCCGCCGAACTAATTTTATGGAAAAGCCCGGGCCGGGATACGGTCCGGGCTTTTCTGCGTTGGGAGCGTCGCCGCGTACCGCGGTACGACGCCCCCGTAGCTCAGGCCACCTGACACTGAGGGTAAAGTCGGGGGGCATCGTTGGTTCGTTCCCCACAGGAGGCCCCCGGGTGGAGGTCCAGGAGACCCGTGTTCAGACGGACAGGGTCCTCACCATCCCGAACATCCTCAGCATGGCGCGTCTCGTCGGCGTGCCCCTCTTCCTGTGGCTCATCCTGCGCCCTGAGTTCGGGGGCCCCAAGAGTGACGGCTGGGCGCTGCTCGTGCTGGCTCTCAGCGGCGTCAGCGACTATCTCGACGGGAAGCTCGCGCGACGCTGGAATCAGATCAGCAGCCTCGGCCGGCTGCTCGACCCGGCTGCTGACCGGCTCTACATTTTGTCCACGTTGGTGGGGTTGACCTGGCGTGACATTCTGCCCATTTGGTTGACGTCCGTACTTTTGGCGCGTGAACTGCTTCTTCTGGTGATGGTGGGGATCCTCAGGCGCCACGGCTATCCGCCGCCCCAGGTGAACTTCCTCGGGAAGGCGGCGACCTTCAACCTGATGTACGCGTTCCCCTTGCTGCTTCTCAGTGACGGAACGGGTTGGATCCACGAACTCGCTGCTATTTTCGGATGGGCGTTCGCTGGATGGGGTACGACGCTGTACTGGTGGGCAGGGATCCTCTACGTGGTTCAAGTCCGCCGGCTTGTCCGGGCGGACTCCATGGCCGATTGAGCTCGCCATTGCGCGTTGGCAGAGGACAGATGGCCCGGCGTGACAAGTGCGGGCCATTCCGGGCGGGCGAAGTCGGCTAGACCGTCGTCTCTTCAAGGAGGACGCTTCCGACATGAAGGCCGTCGTGATGGCCGGAGGCGAAGGCACACGCCTTCGCCCCATGACCTCGAGTATGCCCAAGCCGCTCCTGCCTGTGGCCAATCGGCCGATCATGGAGCATGTGCTCAGGCTGCTCAAGCGGCATGGGCTCAGCGAGACCGTGGTCACCGTGCAGTTCTTGGCTTCACTCGTCAAGAACTACTTCGGGGACGGCGAAGAGCTGGGAATGGAGCTCACCTATGCCAACGAGGAGAAGCCACTCGGCACTGCCGGCAGCGTGAAAAACGCTGAGGAAGCGCTGAAGGACGACTCTTTCCTAGTCATCTCGGGTGACGCCCTTACCGATTTCGACCTCACCGAGCTCATCGAATTCCACAAGGAGAAGGGTGCGCTCGTCACCGTCTGTCTGACGCGCGTACCCAATCCGCTGGAATTCGGTATCACCATCGTCGATGAGGAAGGGAAGGTCGAGCGCTTCCTCGAGAAGCCGACCTGGGGGCAGGTCTTCTCGGACACGGTGAATACGGGCATCTACGTGATGGAACCCGAAGTCTTCGACTACGTCGAGGCCGATGTTCCGGTGGACTGGTCCGGAGATGTCTTCCCGCAGCTGATGAAGGAAGGCAAGCCCATCTACGGCTACGTGGCCGAGGGCTACTGGGAGGACGTCGGCACTCACGAGAGCTATGTGAAGGCCCAGGCCGACGTCCTCGAAGGAAAGGTCGACGTCGAGCTCGACGGGTTCGAGATCTCTCCCGGTGTGTGGGTGGCCGAAGGTGCGGAGGTGCACCCGGACGCCGTGCTGCGTGGACCGCTCTACATCGGCGACTACGCCAAGGTCGAAGCGGATGTGGAGATCAGGGAGCACACGGTCGTCGGCTCGAACGTCGTCGTGAAGAACGGGGCCTTCCTGCACAAGGCCGTCGTGCACGACAACGTCTACATCGGAGAGCACTGCAATCTCCGTGGCTGCGTGGTCGGCAAGAACACCGACATCATGCGGTCCGCGCGGATCGAGGACGGCGCCGTCATCGGCGATGAGTGCCTCGTCGGTGAGGAATCGATCGTCCAGGGCAATGTGCGGGTCTACCCGTTCAAGACCATCGAGGCCGGCGCCTTCGTCAACACGTCGGTCATCTGGGAGTCGCGCGGGCAGGCCCATCTGTTCGGAGCACGGGGCGTCTCCGGGATCCTCAACGTCGAGATCACGCCGGAGCTGGCCGTGCGGCTCGCAGGGGCGTACGCGACGACGCTCAAGAAGGGGTCGACCGTCACGACCGCGCGTGACCACTCCCGTGGTGCGCGTGCGCTCAAGCGGGCCGTCATCTCCGCGCTTCAGGCCAGTGCCATCGACGTACGGGATCTGGAGAACGTGCCGTTGCCCGTGGCGCGGCAGCAGACGGCGCGGGGCAGTGCCGGCGGGATCATGATCCGGACGACGCCCGGGGTGCCGGACTCCGTCGACATCATGTTCTTCGACGAGCGCGGGGCGGATCTGTCGCAGGGCAGCCAGCGCAAGCTGGACCGGGTGTACGCGCGGCAGGAGTACCGCAGGGCGTTCCCCGGGGAGATCGGCGACCTGCACTTCCCGTCGAGCGTCTTCGATTCGTACACGGGGTCCCTGCTGCGCAACGTCGATACGACGGGGGTCGCGGAGGCCGGGCTGAAGGTGGTCGTCGACGCGTCGAACGGGAGCGCCGGGCTCGTGCTGCCCAGCCTTCTCGGGCGGCTCGGCGTCGACTCCCTGACGATCAATCCCGGGCTCGACGAGTCGCGGCCCACGGAGACCGGGGACGCCCGCAGGTCCGGGCTCGTACGCCTGGGGGAGATCGTGGCCTCGGCGCGGGCCGCGTTCGGGGTGCGGTTCGACCCGGTCGGTGAGCGGCTTTCGCTCGTCGACGAGAAGGGGCGGATCGTCGAGGACGACCGGGCGTTGCTCGTGATGCTCGATCTTGTCGCCGCGGAGCGCAGGAGCGGGCGGGTGGCGCTGCCCGTGACCACGACCCGGATCGCCGAGCAGGTTGCGGCGTATCACGGGACGCAGGTCGAGTGGACGACCACGTCGCCCGACGACCTGACGCGCGTGGGGCGTGAGGACGGGACGATCTTCGGTGGGGACGGCCGGGCCGGGTTCATCATTCCCGAGTTCAGCAGCGTGTTCGACGGAGCCGCGGCCTTTGTGCGGCTCATCGGGCTCGTCGCCCGTACGCAGTTGACCCTCAGCCAGATCGACGCGCGGATTCCGCGGGCGCATGTGCTCAAGCGGGATCTGGCCACGCCATGGGCGGTCAAGGGCCTTGTCATGCGTCGCGTCGTGGAGGAGGCGGGCGAGCGGTCCGTGGACACGACCGACGGAGTACGGGTCGTGGAGGCCGACGGGCGTTGGGTGATGGTGTTGCCCGATCCGGCGGAGGCGGTCACCCACCTGTGGGCCGAGGGGCCGGACGACGCCTCGGCCCAGCAGCTGCTCGACGAGTGGTCCGCGGTCGTGGACAGCGCCGGCCGCTGACGCGGATATCTGCTGCCCGACGCTCATTTGGGGCGTCGGGCAGCAGGGCAGTGGGGTCGTTGGGTGGCAGTGACCACGACGTGCGACGATGTGCGGCATGCCGCAGCAGCCCCCCCAACGGAGCACCCCAGAGCGCCCCGCGCGCCCCGCGCGCCCCGACGCTTCCATGTCGCTGCTGAACAACGTCATGGATCACAGCCTGGACGACGGGTACGCGGAGGCCACCGCGCGCAAAGAAGCGCTGGGGCAGAGTGGTCTGCCGAAGACGCTGCGGGCGAAGCTGGGACTTGCGGCGGGACTTGTGCTCGCCGCGCTCGTGGTGACGGTGGGTGCGGCGCAGGCCCGCGTCACCGCGCCGGTGGTGGCCAAGGAGCGCGAGGAGCTGATCGACCGCATCGATCAGGAGACCGAGTCCGCCGACAAGCTGGAGGGGCAGGTCGACTCGCTGCGCGGGCGCGTGGGGGAGATGCAGCGCGAGGCGTTGAAGAAGCACGGTGGCGACACGGCGGAGTTGGCGGGGGTGCTCTCCGGCGCTGTCGCCGTGCACGGCCCCGGTGTGAAGCTCGTCGTCGACGACGCCAAGTCGGCCACCACGGGCGACGGGAGCGGCCCGCGCGAGAGCAATGGTTTCTCCGACACCGGCCGCGTACGCGACCGGGACATGCAGCGCGTCATGAACGGTCTCTGGCAGTCCGGCGCCGAGGCCATCAGTATCAACGGGCAGCGTCTCACCTCGCTGTCCGCGATCAGGGCCGCGGGTGACGCGATACTGGTCGACAACAAGCCGCTGGTGCCGCCGTACACGGTGCTCGCGGTGGGGGACGGGCAACGGCTGAGCACCCGGTTCCAGAACAGCGCCGATGGTCTCTACCTGCACGCGCTGCAGGAGAACTTCGGGGTCAGGACCAGTATTTCGGCCCAGGACGACATCGAGCTTCCTGCCGCACCCAGCGTGATCGTACGTACAGCACAGCCGAGAGCAGAGCAGAAGGGCACATCGTGATCGCCGTACTGGGCCTCGTCGTGGGAGTCGTGGTCGGTCTTTTCGTCCGGCCCGAGGTTCCGGCGGTCGTCGAGCCTTACCTTCCCATCGCCGTCGTCGCGGCGCTGGACGCGGTGTTCGGCGCGCTGCGCGCCATGTTGGACGGGATCTTCGACGACAAGGTGTTCGTCGTCTCGTTCCTGTCGAACGTCGTCGTGGCCGCGCTGATCGTCTTCCTGGGTGACAAGTTGGGCGTCGGCGCGCAGCTGTCGACCGGTGTCGTCGTGGTGCTCGGCATTCGCATCTTCTCCAACGCGGCCGCGATCCGGCGGCATGTGTTCCGGGCGTGAGGCCGATGAGTCAGAACGAGAACGAAGACAACGCAGAGAACCGCGAGAGCGCGCGGAACGAGCAACCGGACGGCGAGGCCGACCAGTTGCGCAAGGAGCTGCCCAAGGTGCTGCCCGCCATGGAGCTGCCCCCCGAGATGCCGCCGGAGAATCGTGCGGCCGAGCGGGAGGCAGTGGCGGATGCGGCCGAACCCGAGGCGCCCGAACCGGAGCCGGCCGGCACGGATGTGCGCCCGGACGCAGGCCCGGACTCCGTCGAACCCGAACTGACCGGGCGGCAACGGCTCGTGAAGGGGCTGTGGCCGCCGCGCGCGTCGCGTGCCCAACTCATCATGGCTGTGTTGCTGTTCGTCCTGGGGCTCGGGCTCGCCATCCAGGTGCGGTCCACCAGCGACAACAGCGCGCTGCGCGGTGCGCGCCAGGAAGATCTCGTTCGCATTCTCGATGAACTGGATGATCGAACTCAGCGTCTTGAGGATGAGAAGCAAGGTCTCGTGGACCAGCGCACCGAGCTGGAGAGCAGTTCGGACCAGGCCGACGAGGCCCGCAAGCAGACGGCCGAGAAGCAGAAGCAGCTCGGCATTCTGGCGGGCACGACGGCCGCACAGGGCCCCGGGATCACCATGACCGTCACCGACACGAAGGGGGCCGTGGAGGCGGACATGCTGCTCGACGCGGTCCAGGAGCTGCGCGCCGCGGGCGCGGAGGCGATCCAGGTGAATGATGTCCGCGTCGTGGCCAACACGTATCTGACGGACGGCAGTGGAGGGAAGGGGATCAGCGTGGACGGGCACGAGATCAGCCGCCCCTACCGGTTCAAGGTCATCGGCAAGCCGCAGGACCTGGAGCCGGCTCTGAACATCCCCGGGGGTGTGGTGCAGACGCTGGAGAAGGAGCAGGCCACGGTGGCCGTGAGCCGCTCGAGCAAGATCGTCGTAGATGCCTTGCGATCGGCGCAACGGCCTGATTACGCTCGGTCGTCCTCGGAGTGAAGCCGGGGGTGCATGGTGAATACCGTGCGAGGGCATGAGGTTGCGGGGGGTCGCCGCAGCAAGGGTGGTGCGCGTGGTGGAAACTGTTTGGCGGATACGGACGTTGTGAGGGTGTCCGTGTCATTGATGTACGCGATGTACGCCGATGTGTGCAGTCAGGGTTCGTCCTGCCCCACGGGCGGGTCTGTTTCGGTCAAGGGGAATCGCCCGTGAAGTTGTTTGCGAAGTTGTTCGGCAAGAGCGCACGTGAGGACGCCCGTCATCGCGCGCCGCGGCAAGGAGATGTGCCCGAGACGCAGGTGGGCGAGCGCCCGCTGTTCCGGGACGAGGTCGCCGGAGGCAATTCGGGCGAACAGGGCGCGTCGTCTGTTGACCCTGCCGGTTCCGGCCGCATAGGTTTCGGAGAACCGTCAACCTCAAGTACGGGTGGAGAGTTCGGCATGTCGGCCCTGGTATGTACGAGGTGCGGAAACCGGAACGGGGAGAACAGCCGGTTCTGCTCCAACTGCGGTGCGCCGCTGCGTGGCGGTGCGGCGCCGGAGGGGCCGTCCGAGACGACGTCCACGATCTCCATCTCCGGCCTCGAGTCCTACGACCCGGAGGCGACGGGGCAGACGCAGCTTCCGGCCCTCTCGCCCGAGGCGCAGGCGGCGGTCGACGCGCTGCCACTGGGCTCGGCGCTCCTGGTGGTGCGGCGCGGTCCGAACTCGGGCAGCCGCTTCCTCCTGGACGGCGAGCTGACCACCGCGGGCCGGCACCCGCAGAGCGACATCTTCCTTGACGACGTGACCGTGTCGCGCCGCCACGTGGAATTCCGTCGCCTGCAGGACGGCTCGTTCACCGTCGCCGACGTCGGCAGCCTCAACGGCACGTATGTGAACCGTGAGCGCATCGACTCGGTGACGATGAACAACGGGGACGAGGTGCAGATCGGCAAGTACCGGCTGGTCTTCTACGCGAGCCAGCGCGGTATCTGAACCGTCCGCGACCCTTCAGGAAGGTCCATGCTGCACACGACGAGTGGCGGTGCCCCCGGGGGTACCGCCACCACGGACAGTCGGCTGACGAGCATCGGCACCGTACTGAACGTGCTCCGAGAAGAGTTTCCCGAAGTCACCATCTCCAAGATCAGGTTTCTGGAGTCCGAAGGCCTCGTCGAGCCCCGGCGCACGCCGTCGGGCTACCGGAAGTTCAGCCCGGACGACGTGGAGCGGCTCGCCCATGTCCTGCGCATGCAGCGGGACCACTACCTGCCGCTGAAGGTCATCAAGGAGCAGCTCGACGCCCTGGAGCCGGGCGAGGTGCTGACCGTGCCCGCGCCGGGACGCCCCGGCGACGCGGAGGACGGCACAGACGTGCCGACCGCCGCGCGGGTCGGCCGGGACGAATTGCTGGCCGCCGTCGGCGTCGAGGAGCACGAGCTCGACGAATGGGAGTCGTACGGGCTCCTCACGCCCCTGCCCGACGGCGGCTACGACGCCTCCGCCGTATCGGTCGCCGAGCTCATCGGCGAGCTGGCCCGGTTCGGGATCGGGCCGCGGCACCTGCGCGTCATGCGGGCGGCCGCGGACCGGGAGGCGGGCCTGGTGGACCAGGTGGTGGCCCCGCTGAAGGTGCACCGCAACCCGCAGACGCGGGCGCATGCCGAGGCCCGTGCCAAGGAGCTGGCAGGCCTCACCGTGAAGCTGCACTCGGCACTTGTGCAGACCGCGCTCGGGGTGCGTCTGCCCTGATCGTGGGCGCGGGTGAGCACCGATGGCCCGGTCCTCGGTGGATGCCCGACTACCCAAACCGGCCGGGCACGTCCTAGGGTTGCTGTGTGAACGAGCTCGACGTCGTAGGTGTCCGGGTCGAAATGCCCTCCAACCAGCCGATCGTGCTCCTGCGTGAAGTGGGAGGCGACCGGTACCTCCCCATCTGGATCGGACCGGGGGAGGCGACCGCGATCGCCTTTGCCCAGCAGGGCATGGCGCCCGCGCGTCCGCTCACGCACGACCTTTTCAAGGATGTCCTTGAGGCGGTCGGACAGGAGCTCACGGAAGTGCGCATCACGGACCTGCGCGAAGGCGTCTTCTACGCGGAGCTGGTGTTCGCGAGCGGGGTCGAGGTCAGTGCCCGCCCGTCGGACGCCATAGCCCTGGCGCTGCGCACCGGTACGCCGATCTTCGGCAGTGACGGGGTCCTGGATGACGCGGGGATCGCGATCCCCGACGAGCAGGAGGACGAGGTGGAGAAGTTCCGCGAGTTCCTCGACCAGATCTCTCCCGAGGACTTCGGCACCAACAGCCAGTGACGCCCGGCCGACGGCCGGGCCCGGCCGTCGAGCGGCGGCGCCCTCGGGACATTCGGCTAGCCTTTCCCGGCGGTGGGTCACGGGAAACCACTCTTAGGGTGATTATCACTCGGCGTGCCTAGTGTGGCGTTCGTTGACGCACCCCCTGTGACTGCCTACCGTCGACAAGGCAGGTCAATGAGGAGGTCGGCGTGAGAAGCAGCGGCGACGGTACGGCGACGGGCGGTCCGTACCTGTTTCACGGCAGCGCGGCCGATCACACTCCGCAGCGCCCGCAGGCTGTGCCTGCGGTGGCGGGGGAGAGCGGCTCGGCCGCTTCCGAGCAGCAGCTGGGGTACCGGGGACCGACGGCATGTGCGGCGGCCGGCATCACCTACCGGCAGCTCGACTACTGGGCCAGGACCGGCCTTGTCGAACCCAGTGTGCGCTCGGCGTACGGATCGGGGACGCAGCGGCTCTACAGCTTCAGGGATGTCGTCGTCCTCAAGGTCGTCAAGCGGTTCCTGGACACGGGCGTCTCGTTGCAGAACATCCGGACGGCCGTGCAGCACCTGCGCGAGAGCGGTTTCCGGGACCTGGAGCGGATGACGCTCATGAGCGACGGCGCGACCGTGTACGAGTGCACGTCGCCGGACGAGGTGCACGATCTGCTCCAGGGCGGCCAGGGGGTCTTCGGGATCGCCGTGGGCGTGGTCTGGCGGGACGTGGACGCCGCGCTCTCGCAGTTGCACGGTGAGCGCGTGGACACCGGCGAGACGATCGTGCCGCCGAATCCCACGGACGAGCTCGCGAGGCGGCGGGGCAGGGCCGTGTGAGGTCCATGGGGCCGCGTTGTCAGTGGCGTAGGGCAGCATCAGTGATGTGAGAACCGCGCCCACGATCCTGCATCTCGACATGGATGCCTTCTACGCCTCTGCGGAGCAGGCGGCGAAGCCGAGCCTGCGCGGGAAAGCGGTCGTCGTGGGCGGGCTCGGTCCGCGCGGTGTCGTGGCCACGGCGTCGTACGAGGCGCGGAAGTTCGGGGTGCACTCCGCGATGCCGATGGGGCAGGCCCGAAGGCTCGCCCCGCATGCCGCCTATCTGGTGCCGCGCTTCCGGCTCTACCGGGAGATCAGCGAGCAAGTGATGGAGCTTCTGGGCGCTCTTTCGCCGCTCGTGGAGCCGTTGAGCCTGGACGAGGCGTTCGTCGATCTCGAAGCCGGTGAGGCGGCCTGGGACGCCGCTTCGGCGGAGGCCGTGGGGTGGCGGCTGCGGGCCGACATCCGGCGCGTGACGGGTCTGACCGGTTCCGTGGGGCTCGCCGCGTCCAAGATGCTCGCGAAGATCGGCTCTGAGGAGGCCAAGCCGGACGGGCTGGTGCTCATACGGCCCGGAACCGAGCGGGCGCTGCTCGGGCCGCGGTCCGTGCGGATCCTGCCCGGCGTCGGGCCCGCGACGGCGGATCATCTGCGGCGGGCCGGGATCCAGACCGTGGAGGAGATCGCGGGGGCCGGCGAGGACGAGCTGGTGCGCCTCCTCGGGAAGGCGCACGGCAGCCATCTGTACGAGATGGCGCTGGCCCGCGACGAGCGGCCCGTCGTCGCCGAGCGGGACTCCAAGTCCGTATCGGTCGAGGACACGTACGACGTGGACATCCATGACCGGGTGCGGGTCCGGATGGAGGTGCGCAGGCTCGCGGGCCGGTGCGTGGAGCGGCTGAGAGCGGCCGAGCGCTCGGGGCGGACCGTGGTGCTGAAGGTGCGGCGCTACGACTTCTCGACGCTGACGCGCTCCGAGACGCTACGGGGGCCGACGGACGATCCCGGGGTGGTGCGGGAGGCCGCGGCGCGGTTGCTGGAGGGCGTGGACACGACCGGTGGCGTGCGGTTGTTGGGGGTCGGTGTCAGCGGGCTTGCCGACTTCACGCAGGAGGACCTGTTCGCGCAGTTCGCCGCCGCGGAGGAGGCTGCCGCCGAGGAGCTGGAGGGGGACGCGGGGTCGGTCGAGTCCGTGGAGGCGGCCGAGCCCGAGCCGACGCCCGTGGAGCGGAAGTGGCTGGCCGGGCACGATGTGCGGCATGCCGAGTTCGGGGCCGGGTGGGTGCAGGGGAGCGGGCTCGGGCGGGTGACCGTGCGGTTCGAGACGCCGTACGCGGAGGTGCCGGGGCGGGTGCGGACGTTCCGGGTCGATGATCCGGAGCTGGAGCCGGCGGAGCCGCTGCCGCTCGTCGAAGGAGCCGAGGAGGCTCAGGTCGGGTCGTCCTCCGCGCCCGCGACCTTGCCGAACGTGACGTCGGGCGACTGAGGAGCCGTGATGTCCAGACCGTAGTGGTCGTAGAGCTGGAGCTCCTGCTCAGGGGAGAGATGGCGGCCCACGCCGAAGTCTGGGGCGTCCTTGATCAGGGAGCGCTCGAAGGGCACGTGCAGCGTGCCTTCCTTGAAGTCGCTGGGTTCGAGCGGGACGAAGGCATCGCGGCTGAACAGGCCGGTCCGTATCGCGGCCCACTCCGGCACGCCCGTGGCGTCGTCCAGGTACACCTCGTCGATGGTGCCGATCTTGGCCCCGTTGCGGTCGAACGCCTTGCGGCCGATCAGGTTGCGCGGATCGACATCGGTCTGCACGGGCCCTCCAACTGATCGCGATGATCGCAACTGGTCTGTAACCACTACGAAAGAGCACATTGTGGAAGGCGGCCACTCGGGGGCTTTGGGCAAGTAGCCGCTGGTAGGCTGGCAGACGGCTGCTGACCCCGTGCGGGAGAGTCCTCCGACAGTCGTCGGAAGGCGCCGAAGGAGCAAATCCTCCCCGGAATCTCTCAGGCCCATGTACCGCACGGACGAGGTCACTCTGGAAAGCAGGGCGGGGTGCACGGTTTCCGCTCTCACCGACGGTGCAAGCCGGTGTGTTCCGTGTTTTCGCGGGGTGGGCCGGTGAAGCTCTCAGGTTGAGATGACAGAGGGGGAGGCCGTCCGGGTACCCGCGCCATGGTGCCCCTCGAAGGTCGCGATGACCAGGAGGCCTCCGCATGACAGCCAACCGTATTCCGCTCTCCCAGTTGGAGCGAGGAATCCCCTTCGAGCAGCGCCACATCGGCCCCGATGGCGCCGCTCAGGCCAAGATGCTCGCGCAGGTCGGCTACGGCTCGCTGGACGAGCTGACCGCGGCCGCGGTGCCCGATGTGATCAAGAGCGCCGAGGCGCTCGACCTTCCGGCAGCCCGCAGCGAGGCCGAGGTGCTCGCCGAGCTGAAGTCGCTCGCCGAGCGCAACCAGGTGCTCGGCTCGATGATCGGCCTCGGCTACTACGGGACGTTCACGCCGCCCGTCATCCTGCGCAATGTCATGGAGAACCCCTCCTGGTACACGGCGTACACGCCCTACCAGCCGGAGATCTCGCAGGGCCGCCTCGAGGCGCTGCTCAACTTCCAGACCATGGTCGCCGAGCTGACCGGACTGCCCACCTCGGGCGCCTCGCTGCTCGACGAGGGCACGGCCGCCGCCGAGGCGATGGCTCTCTCGCGCCGCGTGGGCAAGGTCAAGAACGGCGTGTACGTCGTCGACGCCGATGCCCTGCCGCAGACCATCGCGGTCATCGAGACGCGCGCCGAGCCGACCGGCGTCGAGATCGTCGTCGCCGACCTGAGCGAGGGCCTCCCCGCGGAGGTCGCCGAGCGCGGCGTCGTGGGTGTGCTCGTGCAGTACCCCGGCGCCTCCGGTGTCGTGCGGGACATCAAGCCCGTGATCGACCAGGCGCACGAGCTGGGCGCCATCGTCACCGTTGCCGCTGATCTTCTTGCTCTGACGCTGCTGACCTCGCCCGGTGACCTCGGCGCGGACATCGCCATCGGTACGACGCAGCGCTTCGGTGTCCCGATGGGCTTCGGCGGTCCGCACGCCGGATACATGGCCGTGCGCGAGAAGTTCGCGCGCTCGCTGCCGGGCCGCCTCGTCGGTGTCTCCGTCGACGCCGACGGGAACAAGGCGTACCGCCTCGCCCTGCAGACCCGTGAGCAGCACATCCGCCGCGAGAAGGCGACCAGCAACATCTGTACCGCGCAGGTGCTGCTCGCCGTCATGGCCGGCATGTACGCCGTGTACCACGGGCCCGATGGCCTCAAGTCGATCGCGCGGCGCACCCACCGCTACGCCACCCTGCTCGCCGCGGGGCTCACGGCGGGCGGCGTCGAGGTCGTGCACGGCGCGTACTTCGACACCCTCACCGTGCGGGTGCCGGGCAAGGCCGCCGAGGCCGTCTCCGCCGCGCGCGAGGGGGGCGTCAACCTGCGCCTCGTGGACGCCGATCACGTCTCGCTCGCCTGTGACGAGACCACCACGCGGGCCCAACTGGGCGCCGTGTGGAGCGCGTTCGGTGTAGAGGCGGACATCGAGGCCCTGGACGCCGAGGTGCAGGACACGCTGCCGGACGGGCTGCTGCGCGAGGACGAGTACCTGGCGCACCCCGTCTTCCACCAGTACCGCTCCGAGACGGCGATGCTGCGCTACCTGCGGGCGCTCGCCGACCGCGACTACGCGCTGGACCGCGGCATGATCCCGCTGGGCTCCTGCACGATGAAGCTCAACGCGACGACGGAGATGGAGCCGGTCACCTGGCCCGAGTTCGGCCAGCTGCACCCCTTCGCCCCCGCCGAGCAGGCGCAGGGCTATCTGACGCTCATCCGTGAGCTGGAGGAGCGGCTCGCCGAGGTCACCGGCTACGACAAGGTGTCGCTGCAGCCGAACGCCGGCTCGCAGGGCGAGCTCGCCGGTCTGCTCGCCGTCCGCGGCTACCACCGGGCGAACGGCGACGAGCAGCGCACCGTCTGCCTCATCCCGTCCTCCGCGCACGGCACGAACGCCGCGAGCGCCGTGATGGCCGGCATGAAGGTCGTCGTCGTGAAGACCGCCGACGACGGCGAGGTCGACATCGAGGACCTGCGCGCCAAGATCGAGCAGTACGCCGAGCAGCTCTCCGTCCTCATGATCACCTACCCGTCGACGCACGGTGTCTTCGAGGAGCACGTCGCCGACATCTGCGCCGCCGTGCACGACGCGGGCGGTCAGGTCTACGTCGACGGCGCCAACCTCAACGCCCTGGTGGGCCTCGCCAAGCCGGGCCGCTTCGGCGGCGACGTCTCGCACCTGAACCTGCACAAGACGTTCTGCATCCCGCACGGCGGCGGCGGTCCGGGCGTCGGCCCGGTGGGTGTGCGCGAGCACCTCGCGCCGTACCTGCCGAACCACCCGCTGCAGTCGGCCGCGGGTCCCGAGACGGGTGTCGGCCCGATCTCCGCGGCGCCGTGGGGCTCCGCCGGGATCCTGCCGATCTCCTGGGCGTACGTGCGGCTCATGGGCGGCGAGGGGCTGAAGCGGGCCACGCAGGTGGCCGTGCTCTCCGCGAACTACATCGCCAAGCGGCTCGAGCCGCACTTCCCGGTGCTCTACAACGGTCCGGGCGGCCTCGTCGCGCACGAGTGCATCGTGGACCTGCGGCCGCTCAGCAAGGCGACGGGCGTGAGCATCGATGATGTCGCCAAGCGGCTCATCGACTACGGGTTCCACGCGCCGACCATGTCGTTCCCGGTCGCCGGGACGTTCATGATCGAGCCCACCGAGAGCGAGGACATCGACGAGCTCGACCGGTTCTGCGACGCGATGATCGCGATTCGCGGCGAGATCGAGCGGGTCGCCACCGGCGAGTGGGCGGCCGACGACAACCCGCTGCGGAACGCTCCGCACACGGCCGGGATGCTCGGCGGTGAGTGGGAGCACGCGTACAGCCGGGAAGAAGGTGTCTTCCCGGCCGGGGTGGTCGCCTCGGACAAGTACTGGCCGCCGGTGCGGCGCATCGACCAGGCGTTCGGCGACCGGAACCTGGTGTGCTCCTGCCCGCCACTCGACGCCTACGAGGGCTGATCCACTCGGGACTGCGCGGCCTCTGGTCGCGCAGTCCTGCTCAGCTGATCCCTACGCCGCCGTCACCACCGTGCCCAGTGGGCGGTGCGGGGCGATGATCCTGCCACTGGGCAGCAGCTCGCCGGTGTCCTCGAAGAGCAGGACCCCGTTGCAGAGGAGGCTCCACCCCTGCTCGGGGTGGTGAGCCACAGGGAGTGCTGCTTCCCTGTCCTCGGATTCCGCTGTCGGGCAGGCTGGCTGGTGCTGGCACATGGATGGGATCTTTCGCTGCGAAGTGATCTCGATGACGTGGGCTGTGCTTGCTGTACTGGCGGTGCTGGTGGTGCCTGTCGTGCTGCGGCTTGAAGGCTTGTTCATGGCCGCCCCCCGATTTCGTGAGTTCTGGAACCCAGTGTTGCCCTGTGGGCGTCAATCCGCAGGGATTTCCTTGCAGCGGTCCTTATGGGTTGGAGACGCATCACCCGTGCGGACGGTTCAGTCCAACTCGACTCTCCCTTCGGGTGGTTAGGAGTGGTCGGTACGGGCTAGTCCGCTCGGGCAGGGCTGTGCCCCGCGACCGGACGGCGAACGGTGCGGGGCACAGGCAGGCGCGACAGGGGCCGTCGGCGGGCCCCGGCCGGTCAGGCGAGCAGTCCGGCGGCGGCCGGGGTCGGCGTCAGGCGGAGCGTGAGGACCGGCAGGAGCTCGGCCACCCGGTGCGGGCGGTGCGGGGCGATGCCGGGCGGGGCGGGTGCCAGCGGGACGAGGATGTCGTCGGCCGCCGGCTGGCCGCTCGCCGGGTCGGCGGTGCGCTCGCCGTGCAGCCACAGCGTGAGCATGTAGAGCTCGGGTACGGAGAGCAGCCGCGGCTGATAGGTCTGGGGCAGCGACTCCGCCTGCCGCAGGGCGCGTTCGGTGGACCTGATGTAGGGACCCTCGAAGAAGTGCGAGAAGGCCCAGCCGTCCGGGGTGAGCATGGTGTCGGCCGCCGCCACCGCGCGCTCCCCGCAGCGGATCAGGAATCGCCAGCCGGTCAGACGGGCCCTGGATGGCCCGGTGGTCTCGGTGATGTGGTCCAACACATGGAGGGGCAGCGGGAGTTCGGGGGTGGCGGGTCCCTGTGCGGCGCGCAGGGACGGGGTGCGTGCCTCGCGGACGGCGGTGGGGGAACCGAGAGCCGTGAGGACACTGCGCAGGGCAGGCGCGGGAGCCGGTGGGACGTGCAGCGGCATGGTGGGTCGCCTCTCATTCGACAGGCATGTGATGCGAGGGCGGTGCGGTACGAGCGGACGGCACTGTCTGCTGCGGGTGCACAGGGGTACACGGGGCAAAGGGGGCGGGGGTCCGGACCGAATCCGGGCGGCGGGCGCCAACCCTCTGTCTCGCCAGCGGAGTTTATACGATGCGTGTTCACGGAGTGTTTCCTCTAGCACGCCGCCCGGATTTCGCAAGGTGCTATTCGGGCGCGATTCCCATGAGGTTTTGTGGGTATTCTCCCCATTTGCGGCGAGGGTGTCGTGCGTGACCTCGACGTCTTTCGGCCGAGCGGTCGGCGTGTTCTTGTCGGCGTTTTTCACCAGGGCCGCGAGCGACAGAGATTGCGGGCGGCCGCATGCCTAAGGAATGTGCCCTCGGGTAACCGCCTTGAGGCTACTGCTCCGTGGACGCGCGCGGGGCGTTATGGATCACATTGCCGGGGCATCATCCACCGTGACACGCGGCCGGGACGGAGCAACAAGGGGTCGCCCGTGCGAGGAGGGACGCTTCCATGGGGGAGAAGGTCGTTGCGGGGACGGTCGGCCTGGCCGACCCGCGGAGCTATCGGGAGAAGCTCAAGGAGTGCCTGGAGGGGTTCGGGAGGCTGCTGGAGGAGAAGCGTTTCGACCGTCCGCAGAATCTCATGGGGCTTGAGATCGAGCTGAATCTCGCGGGGCCCGACGGGCTGCCGAGAATGATGAATGCGGAAGTTCTTGAGCGCATCGCGAGCCGTGATTTCCAGACCGAACTCGCGATGTTCAATCTCGAAGTGAACATCGCCCCGCACCGGCTCGGTGGCCGCGTTCTCGACCAACTCGCCGAGGAACTGCGCACGGGGCTCGGATATGCGCACCGGAAGGCGAACGAGGTCGACGCGGGAATCGTGATGATCGGCATTCTGCCGACGCTGAGCGCGGACGATCTGGTCTCCGCGAACCTGTCGGACGTCGACCGCTACACCCTGCTCAACGACCGGATCGTGGCCGCGCGCGGTGAGGACTTCGCGCTGGACATCACCGGTGTCGAGCGGCTGACCTGTACGTCCTCCTCGATAGCGCCCGAAGCCGCGTGCACATCCGTGCAGTTGCACCTCCAGGTGACGCCGGGGCGTTTCGCCGATGTGTGGAACGCGGCGCAGGCGGTGGCCGCCGTGCAGATCGCGCTCGGCGCCAACTCGCCCTTCCTGTTCGGCCGCGAGCTGTGGCAGGAGTCGCGGCCGCCGCTGTTCCAGCAGTCCACGGACACCCGGCCGCCGGAGCTCGCGGCGCAGGGCGTGCGGCCGCGCACCTGGTTCGGGGAGCGCTGGATCGATTCCGCGTACGACCTGTTCGAGGAGAACCTCAAGTACTTCCCGCCGCTGCTGCCGATTCTCGACGACGAGCAGCCGCTCGACGTCATCGCCAAGGGCGACACCCCGAGCCTCGCCGAACTCGTCCTGCACAACGGCACGGTGTACCGCTGGAACCGCCCCGTGTACGGCATCGCGGACGGTGTGCCGCACCTGCGCGTCGAGAACCGGGTGCTGCCCGCGGGGCCCACCGTCACGGACGTCATCGCCAACACCGCGTTCTACTACGGCGTCGTCCGCGCCCTGGCCGAGGAGTCCCGGCCGGTGTGGTCGCGGCTCCCGTTCGCCGCGGCCGCCCGCAACTTCGACACCGCCTGCCGGTACGGCATCGACGCGCGCCTGGAGTGGCCGCGCAGGGGCCGGTTCGGCGGCACGGAGCGGGTGCCGGCCGTGAACCTCGTACGGGACGAGTTGTTGCCGCTCGCGGCGGCCGGGCTCGACGCGTGGGGCGTGGCACCGGCCGACCGGGACCTGTACCTGGGGGTGATCGAGGAGCGGTGCCGGCGGCGGATGAACGGTGCGGCGTGGCAGTCGGCGACGTATCACCGGGCCCTGGAGAGCGGTCTCGCGCGGGACGCGGCGCTCGCGGCGACCACGCGCCGGTACTGCGAGCTGATGCACCGGGGCGAGCCGGTGCACAGCTGGCCGGTCGGGTTGCCGGCGCCGGCCGTTCCGCTGCGCTGAAGGGGCCCGGTCGACCTGCTCAGTTGCCCTTGGAGCCCGCCTCGATGATGGCCTTCAGGATGACCTGCTGGATGTCCGCCGGGTCGCTGACCTGGTGTCCTGAGCCCCCCGTCGCCTCGGCGACCTGCTCGACCTCCCGCTTGTCCGTGTCGGGCCCCACGGCGATGACGATCAGCGGGACGGGGTGGTCGGGGTCGGCGAGGCTGTCGAGCTTCTTGATGAGGCTCTCGCGGGAGATCGACCCCTCGTCCTCATTGACGCCGTCGGTGACCACCACGACGGCGTTGAACCTGCCGCTCTTGTACGAGGACGTGGCCTCCTTGTAGGCCGCGAGCGTGGTGTCGTACAGACCCGTCGCCCCGCCGGGCACCGGCTGGAGCGCGGTGAACGCGGCCGACAGGCGGTCGCGCCGGGTGCCGGAGCCGACCTGGTCGCCGAGGCGCTCGGTCGGCACGAGCTTCTTGTAGTCGCGATTGCCGTCGAGGAACGTGGCGAACTCCCACAGGCCGATCTCGTCCTCCGGCGTGAACGTGGACAGGGCCGCCAGCATCGA
Source organism: Streptomyces endophyticus (assembly GCF_035798155.1). Classification (NCBI taxonomy): domain Bacteria; kingdom Bacillati; phylum Actinomycetota; class Actinomycetes; order Kitasatosporales; family Streptomycetaceae; genus Streptomyces; species Streptomyces endophyticus. The sequence goes on from NZ_JAOZYC010000193.1 coordinate 17,732, forward strand.
CGCCTTCGTCACCTCCATGCGGGACTCGCCGCGGCTGGGCACGATGTTCCCCATCGAGGCCGACGCGTCCACGACCGTCGTGAGCCGGGCGCTCTGCACCGTGATCGTCCACATGCCGAGGGTCTCCTCCAGCTGCTCCTCGGTGGGCGCCTTGGCCGCCACGCGCGCGTACGGCTGCGGGGAGCGGCCGCCGGCGCGTGAGACGACCGTCGCGGGGGACCGGCCGCTGTCCGTGCGGAAGCCGTGCTTCTCCAGGATCTTGCGGCCCTCGGGCGCGCCGAGCAGTGTCATGAAGCGGACGGCCGCCCGGCTCTCGTCGGTGCTCAGCCTGTCCTCGCCGACCAGCGAGAACGGGTAGTCGAGGGCGGGCGAGCCGTCCTTCGGATAGAAGAGGTCGACCGAACCCGCGTCGCCCGCCTCCTTGTTGTGCGTGTACGCGGCCTGCTCGGACAGGATCAGCGCCTCGTTGCGCCGCGGATTGCCCTGTTCGGTGCCGGAGTTGTCGCGCGGCACGGTATCCATGAGCTGCGCGTCGCTGTCGGACGTGCGCTGCGAGAGGCTCTTGGCCATGGAGGCGGCCTGCGTGCCGTCCCCCTTCTTGGACGTGGCGGCCAGCTTGGTCAGCGCGAGCAGTCCGCTGGCGCTGCGGGCGGGGTCGGCGGCGCCCAGGCGCAGCTTGTCGCCCTGCATGGCGGCGCCCGCCAACTGGGTCCACGTGTACGTCTTTCGCGGCCAGCCGAAGGACTTCGCGGCCGTCGGCACCATGCCCACGCCGATCGGCGAAGAGGCGACGTTGCCGGCCGGTGTGACCTCGGTGTCCCCGGTGCCCGTGGTGACGCGCTGCACCCAGACGTCCGAGTCCGGCACCCACACCTGGAAGTCCGCCGCACCCTTGCCTGCGCGCAGGGTGTCGGCGACCTTGTACGCGTCCCGCGCGGTGACGGCGACGTCGAGGCAATTGCCGTCGGAGGTGAGCTTCTCGCGGTGGGCGTGCTCCGCCGCCTCGCGCAGCGCCGGGGCCATGTCGGGGGAGGCGACCACATCGAGATGGACCTCGTCCTCGCATCCGCCGCCGAGGCCGAGCAGCTCGGGGCGGGCCACCGCGGCCGTGCCCGCCGCGGCCACGACGACGAGGGCGGTCGCGATGGCCGCGGTCCGCCCGCGTGAGCGGGGACGGGGTGCCGCGGTGGCCGCCCCGTACTCGTCGGGCATGCTGCTGTGACGTCCCATGGCGGTGGTGCCCCTCCCTGAGCCACAAAGGCAGTTGCGGTATAAGCGGTGGAGCGGTGGAGGGGAGCGGTGCGCCGAATTGCGTCGCCTCGGCCCCCTCGGCCTGTCGCGCGCGATCTTCGTACCTGCATTCGAGACCCTAGCGGGACGTTGTGACGGAAGTGGCTGGATTTGCCAACTGGAGGCAGGTGTGCAGGTGGAGGCGGAGCCGATGCCCGGTTCTTCTCCCGAAGGGCGGCTCTCACGGCGCTTTTTGCGGGACGAGACGCTGCTCGTTCTGGGGCTTTCGCTCGGTGCGAGCGGTGTGTCCGCGCTCATCAGCTTCGTCGGCTCTGTCACGAAACCGGGCGGACTCAAGGACCAGGCGGCGACCCTGAACGCCTCGGCGGCGCCCGGCCGCCCGTGGCTCGACCTCGCCTGGCAGCTGTTCGGCATCGCGAGCGCTCTCGTGCCGGTCGTGCTCGTCGCGCACTTCCTGCTCAGGGAGGGCGAGGGAATGCGCACGATCGGCTTCGACCGGAGGCGTCCGTGGTTCGACACGGGCCGGGGCGCCGCCCTCGCGGCCGTCATCGGCAGCACGGGCATCGCCTTCTACCTCGCCGCACACGGCCTCGGCTTCAACCTCACGGTGGTGCCGGAGGCGCTGCCCGACGTGTGGTGGAAGTACCCGGTGCTGATCCTCTCGGCGGTGCAGAACGCCGTACTGGAAGAGGTCATCGTCGTCGGGTACCTGCTGCGCAGGCTCGGGCAGTTGGGGTGGACGCCGGGGACGGCGCTCGTCGCGTCGTCCGTGCTGCGCGGCTCGTACCACCTGTACCAGGGCATCGGCGGGTTCTTCGGGAACCTCGCGATGGGCGTCGTCTTCGCCCTCCTCTACCGGCGGTGGGGGCGGGTCGGGCCACTGGTGGTGGCCCATTCCCTCTTGGACATCGGGGCGTTCGTCGGATACGCGGTGCTGGCGGGCAAGGTGGACTGGCTGCCCACCCCGTAGCGCGCAGCCCGCGCTACGCGTGCAGCTCGCCCTCGATGGTCGTGACCGCGCGGCCGGTCAGGAGCGTGCGCTCACCACGCAGGGCGACGCGTACGAGACCGCTGCGGGCGGAGGCTTGCAGTCCGGTCAGCTCCTCGCGGCCCAGGCGCGCCGCCCAGAACGGCGTGAGCGCCGTGTGCGCGCTCCCGGTCACCGGGTCCTCGTCGATGCCGACGCCCGGGAAGAAGCAGCGCGACACGAAGTCGTAGCCCTGCGAGGGGTCCTCGGCGCGGGCGGTGGCGATGATGCCGCGCCGGGAGAGGCCCACGAGCGCCTTGTGGTCGGGGGTGAGCGCCCGCACGGTCTTCTCGTCCGCGAGCTCCACCACCAGGTCGCCGACGGACGGACCCGTGTCGTGCACGGAGAGCGGGTCGGCGCCGAGGGCCTCGGCGAGCCCCGCGGGGACGGGCTCCTCGGTGAGCGGCGCCGTCGGGAAGTCGAGGGTCAGCGAACCGTCCTCGCCGGGCGTCGCCACGAGCACGCCGCTGCGCGTCGCGAACCGCACGGGGCCGCGCGTCGCCCCGGTGGAGTGCAGTACGTGGGCGGTGGCCAGCGTCGCGTGCCCGCACATGTCGACCTCGGTGGCGGGCGTGAACCAGCGCAGCGCCCAGTCGGCGTCCCCGCCTTCGGCCAGCGGGTGAGCGAAGGCGGTCTCGGCGTGATTGACCTCAAGGGCGACGCTCTGCAGCCAGGCGTCGTCCGGGAAGGCGTCCAGGAGCAGGACCCCCGCGGGGTTGCCGGCGAAGGGCCGGTCGGTGAAGGCGTCGACGATACGAATACGCATGCCACAGACGGTAATTGCCCCCACTGACAACCGGCCAAGGCCAATCCGGTGCGGCTGGCCCGTTTTCAGGAAGTCCTCGGGGGCTTGCCATCCGAACAGTCCCGATATATCGTTGAGGCATCGCGATCGGTTGATGATCGCGTTCAACGTAAACCGCGATCAGTTGTGAAAGGACTGATTCCCATGCGTAACCACGGACACGAACACGGACATGGCAACTTCGGCCCCGGCCACCAGGGCAGGGGCGGATTCGAGCGCGGCGGCTTCGAGGGCCGGCGCGCGGCGTTCGGGCCTTTCGGGCCCGGCTTCGGCGGACCCGGCGGCCCCGGCCCCTGGGGGCGCGGCGGTCGCGGTGGCGGGGCTCGCGGACGGGCGCGGCGCGGCGACGTGCGCGCCTCGATCCTCGCCCTGCTGCAGGACCGGCCGATGCACGGCTACGAGATGATCCAGGAGATCGCCGAGCGCAGCGGCGGCGCGTGGAAGCCGAGCCCCGGCTCGGTCTACCCGACGCTGCAGCTGCTCGAGGACGAGGGCCTGATCGCCAGCGCGAGCGAGGGCGGCAAGAAGCTCTTCTCGCTCACCGACGACGGTCGCACCGCCGCCGAAGAGGGGCCCGACGCTCCTTGGGAGGAGGCCGGTCGCGGCGTCGACTGGGAGGCCATGAACGAGATCCGGCAGGCCGGCTTCGGCCTGATGGAGGCGTTCGGCCAGGTCTGGAAGACCGGCAGCAAGGAGCAGCGCGAGAAGGCGCTCTCCGTCATCAATGACACGCGCAAGAAGCTGTACCTGATCCTCGCCGACGAGGACTGAGCCCCGTGCGGGCCCGGACAGGCCACAGAGCGCGGAAGAGGCGTCCCACACGACAGGTGTGGGGCGCCTCTTCGCGTACGTAGGCAGTACGTACGCGGCACATACGCGGTACGTACTGCGTACGTGACGCACTGCGTACGTACGAAGGGTCAGGTCACGAGTCCGTTCAGCTTGCGCAGCGACTCGTCGAGCGCGGCCGTCGCCGAGTCCTTGAGCTTGCCCGCCATCAGTGAGACCGCCGCCCCGGTGAACTCGCCCCTGATACGGGCCGTGGTCGCGTCGCCGTCCGGCGCGAGCGAGTAGTGCATGAACAGGTTCACGCCCATGGGGCCCTTGCCCCTGATGGCGAAGGTGCGGGCGGTCTCGAGCTCCTCGATGGTCCAGGTGACCTCGGCCGGGAAGCCCATCAGCTTCATGTTCTCCTCGAACTGTCCGCCCACTTCCAGCGAGGTGGGCCCGCCCTTCGGGAAGTCGGTGTGGGTGGCGTTCCACTTTCCGTACGCGGAGAAGTCGGTGAGCTGCGCCCAGACCTTCTCCGTGGGCGCTTCCATGCGTGCTTCCGCGCTGACTTCGGCCATGTGGCCACCCCTTTGAGTCGAGAGCCGTGACGGGCTTCGATATCGCGTCGTCGCGGAAAGTAGCCGCGTGGCCTCGAACATTCAATACTGATGAACCGTCAGTTCTATGGTGGAGTGTTCCGGTCCCCTCGGGGACGCGCGGCTCGACCTCATCCGTAAGGAGGAGATGTTCTTGATCAGTGCCCAACTTGTGTCGGACATGAGAATGCTCCTCACCGTGGATGTTCCGAAGGATCCGCGCTGATGGGGTGGGGAGTGTGTATAGCTCAACCCCGTCCGATGCCGATGCGATCGGCCCCACCAGTGACGAACCCGTGGACGCCCAGCTCAGCGACGAGCTCGCGGCGGTCGTCGCGGGCGCTCGGCGGCGCGCGGTCCGGGACGGGGACCGGCAGATCGACACCGCGCACCTGCTGCACTCCCTCCTCGAGACGGATCCCGACGTGCGCGCCGCGTTCCCGGAAGGTGCGCAGGTGGCGCGGCTGCTCGGCTATCTCGTGCAGCGCAGCATCGGGTACGGGCTGCGCTGGCAGGGCTCGGTGGAGGACTCCGGCGCCGTCCCCCTCGTACGTTCCGCTCCTGGCTGGTCGCCCGTCGCGGCCGCCGCGATGGAGGCGGGTGTGCAGCGCGCGGCGTCGCGCGGGGACGAGCGGGCGCGCGGCGTCGACGTGCTCGCCGCGCTCGCGGCGGATGTGGAGTGCCGGGCGGTCGAGGTGCTCGGCCGGGCAGGGGTCGATGTGGAGCGGCTGCGGCAGCGGCTGAACTGACCCTGACTGCCCCTGCATGAGGCGCTGCGGCTCACGTGGCCTCCGGCTGACCTCCCGCTGATCTCCCGCTGATCTCCCGCGCAAGGCACCCAAGGGGGCCGGCGTCCATCCCGTGAGACAGGGGTCAACGGGGATGACGGTCCTGACGCGCCCTGCCATGATGTGCCGGTGCACGAGTCAATGGGGTCTTCGGGGAAGCAGGCAACCCGTGGGCGCGGCATGGGACTGGGCCTCGCCCTCCTCTCCGCGCTCGCGTTCGGCGGTTCCGGGGTGGCCGCCAAACCACTGATCGAGGCGGGACTCGACCCGCTCCACGTGGTGTGGCTGCGCGTTGCGGGCGGCGCCCTGGTCATGCTGCCGGTCGCCTGGCGGCATCGCGCGCTCGTGCTGCGCAGGCCCGCGCTGCTCGCCGGGTTCGGGCTCCTCGCGGTAGCGGGCGTGCAGGCCTGCTACTTCGCCGCGATCTCCCGCATCCCCGTCGGTGTCGCCCTGCTCATCGAGTACTTGGCGCCCGCGCTCGTGCTCGGCTGGGTCCGCTTCGTGCAGCGCAAGCCCGTGACGCGTGCTGCCGCGCTCGGCGTCGTGATCGCCGTGGCCGGCCTCGTCTGTGTCGTCGAGGTGTGGTCGGGGCTCGGCTTCGACGCGCTCGGCCTGCTGCTCGCGCTCGGCGCGGCCTGCTGCCAGGTCGGCTACTTCGTCCTGTCCGATCACGGCGGCGACGCGGCCGAGTCCGGGGCCGAGGTGCCCGACCCGTTCGGTGTGATCGCCTACGGGCTGCTCATCGGCGCCGTGCTGCTCACGGTCGTCGCCCGCCCCTGGGGCATGGACTGGTCGGTGCTCGCGGGCAGTGCCTCCATGGACGGGACGTCCGTGCCCGCGTGGCTGCTGCTGTGCTGGATCGTGCTGCTCGCCACGGTCGTCGCGTACGTCACCGGTGTGGTGTCGGTGCGCCTCCTCTCGCCGCAGGTGGCCGGTGTCGTGGCCTGCCTGGAGGCGGTTGTCGCGACCGTCCTCGCCTGGGTGATGCTCGGGGAGCACCTGTCGGGGCCGCAGTTGTTCGGTGGGGCGATGGTCCTGGTCGGGGCGTTCATCGCGCAGTCGTCGAAGCCGGCCGCGACGCCGCCGACGCCGTCCGACGCCGCTCCGGAAAACGTGTTGTCGCGCTCAGGCGGGGCTCTCTAGGGTGCCGAACATGCACGCATGCGCACTCGTCCTTCCGCCGCCGGCCGTCTGAGGGCTGCCCGGTCGTCGTGGCCGGGCCCGGTCGGCCGGGGAACTCGCCGCTGTGGGCCGCCACCTGAGGGTGCCGGTCGAAACCGTGCTGCTTGAAGTGACCCCCGGAGCCGTGCTTGGCCCTGCCGCGGGCGGCGCTTCCCGGAGGGACACGGCCGTCCGTTCACGACGGTCCGTGTTCCTGGCCCCGCTGTGTCCGGAGGGCCGTTCTCCGTGGAGTGTCACGTGTCGCATGTCGTCAAGGCGGGCGCGGTCGCGCCTGCTGATTCTGCTTCTGGCTCCGCTTATGGAGCCTTGCGTCAACTGCCGGTCGCCCGTGGTCTGGTGTATCTGGTCGTCGCCGGTGTCGCCTGGGGGACCGCGGGCGCCGCCGCCTCGTTGGTGTTCCGGGTCAGTGACCTGGGGCCCGGTGCCCTGTCGTTCTGGCGTTGCGTCGGCGGGCTCCTGCTGCTCGTCGCCGTGCGGGCGCTGCGGCGAACGCCTGCCCCGGTGTCGTACGAGACGCGGGGCCGCAAGGCGGTCCGGCTGGGCGTGCTCGGTCTTTCGCTCGCCGTGTTCCAGACCGCCTACTTCGCCGCGGTGCAGGCGACCGGGCTCGCCGTCGGCACCGTGGTCGCGCTCGGTGCGGGGCCCGTGCTCATCGCGGTCGGCGCGCGCGTGCTGCTCGGGGAGCGGCTGGGCGTGGGCGGGCTGCTGTCCGTGGCCGGGGCGCTCGGCGGGCTCGCCGTCCTCGTCCTGTGCGGCGGTGACGCGGCGGTGCGCCCGCTCGGGGTGGTGTGGGCGCTGCTGTCCGCGGCGGGGTACGCGGTGATGACGCTGCTCACCCGGTGGTTCGGGCGGCACGGCGAGGCAGGGAACGGGCTCGGCACGACCGTGGGCACGTTCGCGGTCGCCTCGCTCGCGCTGCTGCCGCTCGGTGCGGTCGAGGGCCTGGTGCCGCACACCGGTCACCATCTCGCCGTGCTGGGCCTGTTGGCGTACATCGCCTCCGTGCCGACCGCGCTCGCGTACGCCCTGTACTTCGCGGGTGCGGCGGTCGTGCGTTCCGCCACCGTCTCCGTGATCACGCTGCTCGAACCGGTCGGTGCCGCCGTCATCGCGGTCACGTTGCTCGGCGAGGACCTCACGGCGGCGACCGTCGCGGGCACCGCCCTGATGCTGGCGGCGGTGACGGGCCTCGCCGTGGCGGAGGCCCGGTCGACGCGCTGAACTCCCGGGGCCGGTCTCCTACGCGGGTTGCTCCTACGCGGGTTGGTGACGCCGCCGTCGCTGCGTGGCGAGGGCGGCGGCGTCGCGCGGGTCGTCGCGCCCGGCGAGGCCCGCCGCGATCCTGTCCTGGACCTCCTCGGGCTTGTGCTCCGCGTACTTGAACTTGGCCCGTACGTCGGTCACTTCGAGCAGCAGTCCCCGGATGCCCGGCAGCATCCGCCCGTACGGGGCCTCGCCCGCGGCCACCGGCACCGAGAGGCCGGGCGGCTGGAAATGGCCCACCTGCCGGTTCAGGAGCTCCGCCTTCTCCTCCGGGTCGTCCACCACGCGCGCGGTGCAGCGCAGTTGGACGGCGGCGTAGAAGCTCGTCGGCGTGCCGTGCTCCGGCGGGACGTCGGGCGGCGCCTGCCACGGGCCCGGCACGAACGCGTAGTCGTCGACGACGCTCAGCAGCACCTCCGGGTTGGCGTCGAGCGCGGACCACAGGGGGTTGGGGCGGGCGAGGTGGGCGACCACCTCGCCGTACTCGCCCGTGCCCTGAGCGTCGTAGGCGAAGTGCATGGGTTGTACGAAAGGGGGTTCGCCGTCGAGGCCGTTGACGGCGAGCTGGCCGAAGTCGTGGGCGGCGAGCCACTGCTGCCACTCGGCCGAGTCGCGCGCCGCGTCCCATGGGTGGATCAGCATCACAGCCCCTTGAGGTACGGGGGAACGTCGATGCCGTCGGCGAGGTCTTCCGAGGGGAGCAGCTCGCCGTAGCCGCGCTGTACCGGGACCACGCCCGCCCAGTGCGGCAGGTCCATGTCCTCGGGCTCGTCGACCGGGCCGCCCGCGCGGACCTTCGCCGAGACCTCGGAGAGGTCGATGCGGAGCACGGCCGTCGCGGCGAGCTCCTTGGCGTTCGCGGCCCGTGAGTCGGCGGCGCGGCCCGCCACCACGTGGTCGACGATCGCGTCCAGGGCGAGCCGCTTCTCCTCGGAGTCCGTGACCTGGTGCGCCGTGCCGTGCACCACGACGGAGCGGTAGTTGATGGAGTGGTGGAAGGCGGAGCGGGCGAGCACCAGGCCGTCGACGTGCGTCACGGTCAGGCAGACCGGCAGGCCGGGGTCCTGCTGCCCCGCCATGCGCAGCGGGCGCGAGCCGCTGGAGCCGTGCACGTAGAGCCGCTCGCCGACGCGCGCGTACAGCGTGGGCAGCACGACGGGGGCGGCGTCGCGGACGAAGCCGAGGTGGCAGAGGTAGGTCTCGTCGAGTATCGAGTGCACCAGGGCGTGGTCGTACGCCGCGCGCTCCTTGGCGCGGGTCGGGGTCGTGCGCTCCGTGGGCGCGTAGGAGGCGGCTGACTGTTCCTGGGTGACGCTCATGTTGCGAACTCCATTGCACTAGTACATAATGCTGTTTGTGCTAGGAGAGTATCGGATCAGTGGGCGTCGCGCAGCAGAGATCTGCGCAAGCGTCGAGCGTGCGGTGATCGCCGGAGACCTGCAGCCGGGTCAACTACTGCCGCCCATGCGGGAGTTGGCTGAACAGCTCGGGGTGAATCCGAATACGGTCGCGGCCGCGTACCGGTCGCTGCGCGAGCGCGGGGTCATCGAGACGGCCGGGCGGCGCGGCAGCCGGGTGCGCCCGAAACCGGCCATCACCGCGCGCGAGGCGATCCGCGTGGACGTGCCGGAGGGGGTGCGGAACGTGTCGGGCGGCAATCCCGACACCGCGCTGCTGCCCTCACTGGTGGAGGCGTTCGCGGCGGCCGCGGGCGTCGCCGACAAGGAGCCGGTGCTGTACGGGGACGACTCCCTGGAGCCGGGGCTTGTGCGCCGCGCGCGGACCGACCTCGACGCGGACGGGGTGCCGGACGGGCCCGTCGCTGTGACGTCCGGTTCGCTCGACGCCATCGAGCGGGTGCTGGCCGTGCACCTCAAGCAGGGGGACGCGGTCGCCGTGGAGGACCCCGGCTGGGGCAGCATGCTCGACCTCGTGCCCGCGCTCGGGCTGCGGACGGTGCCGGTCGGCGTGGACGACGAGGGGCCGCTGCCGGACGACGTGGAGCGGGCGCTGGACGCGGGGGCCCGGGCGATCGTGGTGACGGACCGGGCGCAGAACCCGACCGGTGCCGCGGTGGGTCCCGGGCGGGCGAAGGCGCTGCGCGCGATCCTGGGCGCGCACCCGGAGGTCCTGCTCATCGAGGACGACCACGGCCACGGCATCGTCGATCTGCCGCTGCACCCGCTCGCCGGGGCCACGCGGCAGTGGGCGTTTGTCCGCTCCGTCGCCAAGGCCTACGGGCCCGATCTGCGGCTCGCCGTGCTCACCGGGGACGCCGGCACGGTCGACCGGGTGCGGGGGCGGCAGCGGCTCGGGCCCGGCTGGGTCAGCCGCATCACGCAGCGGGCGGTGGCCGGGCTGTGGGAGGCCGGGGCGGTGGACGCGGTGGCCGTCGCGGCCTCGTACGGGGAGCGGCGTGACGCGCTGGTCGCCGCGCTGGCTGAGCGGGGGGTCGTTGCGCACGGGCGCAGCGGGATGAATGTGTGGGTGCCGGTGCCGGACGAGACCGGGGCGGTGGCGCGGTTGCTGCACGCCGGGTGGGCGGTTGCGCCGGGGGCGCGGTTCCGGATGGAGGCGGGGTCCGGGGTGCGGATCACCGTGTCCCGGCTGGGGGTCGAGGAGGTCGGGGTGGTGGCGGACGCGGTGGTGGCGGCGGTTCGGACCGCTCCGCGGAGGCATTACGCGTGAGGTGGGTTGCGGCGGGCCGCGGGTTCGGCGTCACCTTCGGCCCAGGGAGGTGCGGCGTCGGGGCTTGACCCCGAGTTCCTGTTGCGCGGCACCGGGGCGCCGCCTTGCCCACCCTGCCGCCCAAGGCGGCAGATTGCCCAAGGCGGCAAGCCGGCAAGGTGGCAAGGCGGCAAGGTGGCAAGGCGGCAAAGTGGCAAGGTGGCAAGGCGGCACCGTGAGGTTCAGCTCCTCCGGCGGGGCTGCGTGAGGGCCGCGCCTGCCAGGACGATTGCCGCGCCGATCGGGGTCGACCAGGACAGGGATTCGCCGAGGACCGCGACGCCCGCCGCCGTCGCGATGACCGGGACGAAGTACGTGACCATCTGCGCGGTCGTCGGGCCGACCTCGGCCACAAGCCCGTACTGGATGAGGAACGCCACGCCAGTGCCGAGCGCGCCCAGCGCGGCGATCGCGAGCAGCGGGACCACCGGGAAGTGGGTCGGCCAGGATGTGAACAGCGGGGTGACGAGCGCCAGTTGGGCGGTGGCGAGCAACAGCTGCGCCCCGATCATCGACACGTTCGACTCACCCGTGTTCGCCAGCGTGCGGCGGACGTAGATCCAGCCGATCGGGTAGGAGAGCGAGGCCAGCAGCGCCATCGCCGTGCCCGCCACGTCCAGGCCGTGGAAGCCCTGCCAGACGCCGAGGACGGTCAGGACGCCGAGGAAGCCGATGCCGAGGCCCGCGACCCGGCGCCGCGTGGGCCGGTCCTCGGAGAGCGCGACCATCGAGAGCGCCATGCCCCACAGCGGCGACGTCGCGTTGCAGATCCCGGCGAGCGTCGAGGGGATCGTCTCCTCGGCGAACGCGAAGAGCGAGAACGGCAGCGCGTTCAGGAAGAGCGCCGCGACCGCCAGGTGCCCCCAGGTGCGGGCCCCCCGGGGCAGCCGCTGACGCTTCACGACCATGGCCACGACCACGACCGCCGCGCCGAACAGCAGGCGCCCGAGCGTGACCTGGAACGGGGCGAAGCCCTCCGTGCCCACCTTTATGAGCAGGAAGCTGAAGCCCCAGATGAGGGCGAGTACGCCGAAGCGAATGCGCCAGTCGAGGGCGGTTCGCGGGGTGGCGGAGGGCGGAGCCGCAGTGGCTCGGGAAGCGGTCGTCGTGCTCATGGGGTCCAGAGTGGCTCCCCACATCTTCGTAGCACAAGCGAGATTGTTTTCCGGGTACCGATTAGCATCACTTACATGTTGAACCTGGAGCGCCTGCGGGTCCTGGATGCCCTGGCCCGGCACGGATCGGTGAGCGGTGCGGCCGAGGGGCTGCACGTCACCACGTCCGCCGTCTCGCAGCAGATGGCCAAACTGGAGCGCGAGGCGGGACAGCAGCTGCTCGCCAAGCACGGGCGCGGCGTGCGGCTCACCGACGCGGGCCGGCTGCTCGCCGAGCACGCGGCACGCATCCTCTCGCAGGTCGAGCTGGCGCAGTCCGACCTGGAGGCGCAGCGCGGGCAGGTCGCGGGGGAGCTGCGGCTGTCCGCGTTCCCGACGGCCGCGCGCGGGCTGTTCCCCGGCGCGCTCGCCGCGCTGCGCGCCGAACACCCGCAACTGCGCGTCCGGTCCCAGGAGTTGGAACCCGAGCGCGCGGTGTCCGGGGTGATCCGCGGAGACCTCGATCTCGCCGTCGTGCTGGACTGGTACAACAAGCCGATGCCCATGCCGGAGGGCCTGGTCAAGGCGAGCATCCTCGACGATCCGGCCGATGTCGCCATGCCGGCAGGCCATCCGCTGGCGGGGCGCGAAGAGGTCGGTCTGGAGGACTTCGCGGACGACGAGTGGATCACCTGGGGGCAGGGCGAGTTCTGCCACGAGTGGCTGATGTTCACGCTGCGCGCCAAGGGCGTCGAGCCCCAGATCGGCCACCGCGCCGCCGAGACGCACACCCAACTCGGCCTGGTCGCAGCCGGGTTGGGCGTGTGCGTCGCGCCGCTGCTCGGCCGCGATCCGGTGCCCGAGGGCGTGGTGACGGTGCCGGTGCGGCAGAAGGTGCGGCGCCATGTGTACGTGGTGTGGCGCGCGGACGCGGATCGGCGGCCCTCGATCCGCGCGGCGGTGCGGGCGCTCCAGAAGGTGGGGGCGGACCTCGGGCAGCTCGCGGAGGGGTGAGGCCATCGTCGCCCCCGGTCCCGCTCCCCGGTCGGAGGGGTCTCAGGCGGCCAGCTTCCGGAAGTCCCACGACGCGATCTTGTCCGGGGTGAGGCGCGCCCACGCGTGCCGGCCGTCGTAGACCATCTCGGTCATCCCGAAGTTCTTGTGCGCGAACAGCCGCTCGACGGCGTCGAGTTCGGGGCACGGCTCGCCGGTGCGCGGGGTCTCGCCGACGAACTCCATGCGCCCGGACAGCTCGACGCCGCGCAGCTCCCCGTACTCCTCGCCCGCGTCGACCACCACCGAGACCCGGCCGTCGGCCCGCAGGTCGGCCCAGCGGCGGCTGCGGGACAGCGAGTAGATCCACAGCGATGCGCCGTCCCAGGTGAACCAGAGCGGGCTGACGTGCGGCGTGCCGTCCGCGGCCACGGTGGCGACGCGGCAGGTGCGCTGCTCGGCGAGGAACGCGTCGCGCTCCTCGGGCGACATCATGATCTTCCGGCCGCGGCGCTGGGTGGCGGTGGTCATCAGGGCTCCCTTGTCCGGCATCCGACGCATATCGGGCGTGCGTCCGACATGTCTGACGTGGTGTCAGGAACGCAGCATGCGACCTCTTCCCTGTCCACGCAATGGTGGCTACCCTCCAGCAGCCCGGAAAGCAGCCGAAAAACCGACAGGCAGGGGGCGGTCGTGCCGTCGCACGAGAAGCGCGAGAAACTGGCCGAGCTGCTCGCCCCGGCGAGCACGGTGCTGCTGACCGTCGAGTGCCAACAGGGCGTCGTCGGCGCCAACAGTGCGCTGCCCGAACTCGCCGAAGAGGCGCGGTCGTCGGGGGCTCTCGCCAACGTGGCGCGGATGGTGGCCGCCGCCCACGCGAGCGGGGTCCAGGTCCTGCACGCCGTCGCGGAGCGGCGCCCGGACGGCCGCGGGGCCAACCACAACGCCCGCCTCTTCCGCGCCACCGAGCGCCTTCCCGTGAAGCAGCTCTCGGGCACCGAAGCCGTCCGCGTCGCCCCGCCCGTCGAGGTCGCGGACGAGGACCTCGTCGTACGCCGTCTGCACGGGCTCTCCCCGATCGCCGGCACCGACGTCGATCCACTGCTGCGCAATCTCGGCTGCCGCACGCTGGTCGTCACCGGGGTGTCCGCCAACGTAGCCATCCCGAATGCGGTGTTCGACGCCGTGAACCTCGGCTACACGGTGGTGGTGCCGCGGGACGCCATCGCGGGGGTGCCCGCCGACTACACCCCCGCGATGATCGACAACACGCTCGCCCTGGTCGCCACCGTGACGACGACGCCGGACGTGCTCGACGCGTGGAAGCGCCCTTAGGGCTCGTCGGGCTACGCGAGCTCGATCGAGTCGCCGCTGACCTTGAGCTGCTTCTCCTCCAGGGGCTGCGTGGCCGGCGGATGCGCCACGCTGCCGTCCTTGATGGAGAACTTGCTGCCGTGGCACGGGCAGTCGATGGTGCCGTCGACCACCTTGTTCACCTTGCATCCCTGGTGCGTGCAGATGTTGGTGAACGCCTTGAACTCGCCGGACGCGGGCTGCGTCACCACCACCCCGGCGTCGGCGAAGACCTTGCCGCCGCCCTCCGGGATGTCCGAGGTCTTGGCGATCTCCTTGCCTTTCTTCTCGCCGCCGCCCGATGACGCGTTGCCCGCGGGCTGTGACGTGTCCTCGTCCGAGCTGCCGCACGCGGTCAGCGCCGCGGCGATCCCCACGGCGCCGACCGCCGTGACGACGGCGCGGCGCGACGGGACGTGGCTCGTGGGTGCGGCCTCCTGCGAAGCGGTCATGAGGTGAAGGTCCCTTCATCGGTGGGTCGGGTCGAGGGGACGTGCTGGATCCCGTGGGGGTTTTCCTGAGGTACGTACGGTGATCCCTGGACGTTCAACGTCATCCTGATCTCATAACCTGGGCGCATGCTCACCGAAGTCACCGCGACCCGCTATGTCACCCCATTGAGGGAAGGTGGGTCGCTCCCCGGTCTCGTCGAGGCCGACGACCTCGTCCCGTACGTCATGAAGTTCACCGGCGCGGGGCAGGGCCGCAAGACGCTCGTCGCCGAAGTGATCTGCGGCCAGTTGGCGCGCGCGCTCGGCTTTCGCGTGCCGGGGCTCGTCACGCTCGACCTGGACCCGGTGATCGGCCTCGGCGAGCCCGACCAGGAGGTGCAGGGGCTGCTCAAGGGGAGCGGCGGCACCAACCTCGGCATGCGGTTCCTGCCCCGGGCGCTCGGCTTCGACCCCCTCGCGTACGTCGTCGATCCGGCGGAGGCGGGCCGGATCGTCTGGTTCGACGCGCTGATCAACAACGTCGACCGGTCCTGGCGCAACCCGAACATGCTGGTCCAGGGCGGCGAGCTGTGGCTCATCGACCACGGCGCCAGCATGATCTGGCATCACAACTGGCGCGGCGCGCACGCCTGGGCGGACAAGCCGTACGACGCGAGCGACCACGCCCTCGCCCGCTTCGGGCCCGAGGTCCCCGCGGCCGCGGCCGAGCTCGCGCCGCTCGTCACCGAGGAGCTGATCGCCGAGGCCGCCGCCGACGTGCCCGACGTGTGGCTCGCGGACGAGCCCGGATTCGACACCCCGGACGCGGTGCGGCGCGCCTACGTAGAGACGCTACGCGCGCGTGCCGCCACGATTCACGAACGCGTCACGCTGCCCGCCGGTGGCACCCCGCCCGCCGGAACTCCCGGCTGGGTGACCGAAGGAGCGTCCCGATGAACACGCGGAACACGCGCGAGCGCCATGTCTTCGAGTACGCCCTGTTGCGCGTCGTGCCGAGCATCGAACGCGGTGAGCAGATCAACGCCGGTGTCGTCGTGTACTGCCGCGCCAAGTCCTTCGTCACGGCCCTCACCCACCTCGACGAGAAGCGGCTGCTCGCGCTCGACCCCGAGGCGGACGTGACCGGCGTGCGCGCCGTGCTGCACGCCGTCGAGCGGCACTGTCGCGGGGGAGACGACGCGGGGCAGGCGGCCGAGGACGACGCCGGGCGGCGCTACCGCTGGCTCGTCGCGCCGCGCTCGACCGTGGTCCAGCCGGGGCCCGTGCACACCGGTCTGACCGTCGATCCGGCCGCAGAGGCGGAGCGCCTGCTGGGCCTGCTGGTGCGCTGAAGGCCCAGGTCGAGGCCGACTAGTGATCAGCGGCACCTGATGGGCACGTTGACACCGGGTGCCAGGGCTTCTAGCGTCGCACGCACAGGGTACTAAGCGGTTGCTCACCCGTCTGGGGAGGAGCGGCCGCACCTCTAGGGCGAGGAGACCGAAGAGCATGTCCACCACTGAGCAGCGCGTAGCGATCGTCACGGGAGCCGCACGCGGCATCGGCGCCGCCACCGCGATCCGTCTGGCCGAAGAGGGCCGCGCCGTCGCCGTGATCGACCTCGATGAGGCCGCCTGCAAGGACACCGTCGAGGCGATCACCGCCGCCGGTGGCAAGGCCCTTGCCGTCGGCTGCGACGTCTCCGACGAGGCGCAGGTCGAGGCCGCGATCGCACGCATCGCCGAGGAGCTCGGCGCCCCCACGATCCTCGTGAACAACGCGGGCGTGCTGCGCGACAACCTGCTGTTCAAGATGAGCGCCAACGACTGGGACACGGTCATGAACGTGCACCTGCGCGGCGCGTTCCTGATGTCGAAGTACGTCCAGAAGCACATGGTGGACGCCAAGTTCGGCCGCATCGTGAACCTGTCGTCGTCCTCGGCGCTCGGCAACCGCGGCCAGGTCAACTACTCGGCCGCCAAGGCCGGTCTGCAGGGCTTCACGAAGACCCTCGCCAAGGAGCTCGGCAAGTTCGGCGTCACCGCCAACTCCGTCGCCCCGGGCTTCATCGTCACCGAGATGACCAAGGCCACCGCGGAGCGCGTCGGCATGGGCTTCGAGGACTTCCAGGCCGCCGCCGCGACCCAGATCCCGGTGCAGCGCGTGGGTCGTCCCGCGGACATCGCCAACGCCATCGCCTTCTTCACCGGCGAGGCGGCCGGCTTCGTCTCGGGCCAGGTCATGTACGTGGCCGGCGGCCCGCTCAACTGAGGCCGGGGGATACCGACATGACGACTTCTGAACTTCCGGAGCTCTCCGGCAAGGTCGCGCTCATCACGGGCGCGAGCCGCGGCATCGGCTACGGCATCGCCGAGGCACTGATCGCGCGCGGCGACCGCGTCTGCATCACCGGACGCGGCGAGGACGCCCTCAAGGAGGCCGTCGAGCAGCTCGGCTCCGACCGCGCGATCTACGTAGCGGGCAAGGCGCACGACGAGGGGCACCAGGCCGCCGCCGTTGAGCGCACCATGGAGGCGTTCGGCCGCGTCGACTTCCTCGTCAACAACGCCGGTACGAACCCGGTGTTCGGCCCGATCGCCGAGCTCGACCTGAACGTGGCGCGCAAGGTCTTCGAGACCAACGTCGTCTCCGCGCTCGGCTTCGCGCAGCAGACGTGGAAGGCGTGGCAGAAGGAGAACGGCGGCGCGATCGTCAACATCACGTCCGTGGCGGGCATCTCCGCCTCGCCGTTCATCGGCGCGTACGGCATCAGCAAGGCCGCCATGGTCAACCTGACGCTCCAGCTGGCGCACGAGTTCGCGCCGCAGGTGCGGGTCAACTCGATCGCCCCGGCGGTCGTGAAGACGAAGTTCGCGACCGCTCTGTACGAGGGCCGGGAGGCCGAGGTCGCGGCCACGTACCCGATGGGCCGGCTCGGTGTGCCGGAGGACATCGGGGGCGCCGCCGCCTTCCTCACCTCCGAGCAGTCCGGCTGGATCACCGGGCAGAACCTCGTCGTGGACGGCGGCAAGTTCCTCAACGCCGGCGTCGAATAGGCCCGTGGGGCCGACCGTCCCCGAGGTGAGATTCCGGGCGTTGCACGACAACGTTCCACAAAGGGTCCCGCTCGTGAAGTGCCCCGCCGACTCAACCAGTTGAACCGGCGGGGCGCTGCGATATTGTCTGCCGACCTGGCATGCCTGATCGAGGAGCGAGCGCGTGTTCAACCGGTTCCCTGCCCCTCGCGCGTGGGCGGCATTCGCGTCGATGACCCTGCTCACGGGGTGCGGGCTGATGAACTCGGGCGAGAGTTCCGATGAGCGGCCCATCGCCGTGGGCACCACCAGTGTGCCGAGCACGCTGGACCCCGCGACGTCCTGGGACGGCTCGTGGGAGCTGTTCCGCAACGTCTACCAGACCCTCGTGTCGTTGCCGTCGGGCGCCGCCGAACCGCAGGCGGACGCGGCCGAGTGCGGGTTCGAGGACTCCGCCAACCGCGTCTACCACTGCGAGCTGCGGGAGGACATGAAGTTCTCCAACGGGAACACGCTCGACGCCAAGGCCGTGAAGTACTCCATCGACCGGGTCCGCAGGATCGGCGTGGGCGGCGGGCCCGCGGGGCTGCTGGGCTCCCTCGACCGCGTGGAGACGCAGGGTGATCGAGGCGTAACGTTCCGCCTCACCAAGCCGGACGCCACCTTCCCGTTCGTGCTCTCCACTCCCGCCATGTCGATCGTCGACCCCTCCGCGTATCCGGCCAAATCCGCGCGCACGGACGCCAAGGTGACCGGTTCGGGTCCCTACGTGCTCCAGTCGTACGCCGACGGCAGCAAGGCCGAACTCGTGCGCAACGACAACTACCAGGGCTTCGCGGACCGCAAGAACGACGCGCTGACGATCCGCTACTTCAAGACCTCTGCCGCCATGGTCGGCGCCCTGAAGGCGAAGAAGATCGACGCGACCTTCCGTGGTCTCGCGGCCGACGACATCGTGAAGCTCCAGGACAAGCAGGGCACCAACGGCCTGCAGCTCGTCGAGGGCGCGGGCATGGAGATCAGCTATCTGGTGTTCAACCCCAAGGACCCGTGGGCGGGCAAGAGCGCGGTGCGCCGGGCGGTGGCCCAGATCGTCGACCGCGGGGCGATCGCGGACAAGGTGTACGCGAACACCGTGGAACCGCTGTACTCGATGGTCCCCAGGGGCCTCGCGGGCCACACCACCGACTACTTCGACGAGTTCAACGACCCGAGCGCCGCGAAGGCGGCCGGGATCCTCTCCAAGGCGGGCATCAACGGCCCCGTCCCGCTCACGTTCTGGTACGCCTCCGACCGTTACGGCTCCGCCACCGCGCCCGAGTTCGCCGAGCTCAAGCGGCAGTTGGAGGCGTCGAAGCTCTTCAAGGTCACGCTCAAGAGCCGTCCCTGGAAGTCGTTCGAACAGGGCTACAAGAAGGGTGAGTATCCGGTGTTCGGGCGCGGCTGGTTCCCCGACTTCCCCGACGCGGACAACTTCATCGCGCCCTTCGTGGGCGAGAAGAACGCCCTGAGCACTCCGTACGTCTCGCCCGAGATAACCGACAAGCTGCTTCCGCTGTCCCGCAAGCAGAGCGACCGGGGCGTCGTGGTGCGCCAGTTCGAGCAGGCCCAGCGCATCATGGTGCGGGACGCGCGGCTGCTGCCGCTGTGGCAGGGCAAGCAGTACATCGCGGCGAGCGAGGAGATCTCGGGCGGCGAGCGGGCCCTCGACCCGTCGACGATCATGATGATGTGGGAGCTGCACCGCAAGACGAGCTGGTGAACCGGGCGCGGGCGTCGATTGTCAGTGGGCGCCGGTAGGTTTCTGGGTGTAGATGCGGCCGCGTCCCCGGCACGGTGGGGCGTGGGCGCGCAGGAGCCCGTACCCCGGAGGTTGTTGACGTGACCGACACCGCGATGCTGCCCGAGTCCTGGCGCGGCGTCCTCGGCGACGAACTGCAGAAGCCCTACTTCAAGGAGCTCACCGAGTTCGTCGAGGAGGAGCGCGCGCGGGGTCCCGTCTACCCGCCGCGCGAGCAGGTCTTCGCCGCGCTCGACGCGACGCCCTACGACAAGGTGAAGGTGCTCGTCCTCGGCCAGGACCCTTACCACGGCGAGGGGCAGGGGCACGGCCTGTGCTTCTCGGTGCGGCCCGGCGTGAAGACGCCGCCCTCGCTGCGCAACATCTACAAGGAGATGCAGGCCGAGCTCGGCACCCCGATCCCGGACAACGGCTATCTGATGCCATGGGCCGAGCAGGGCGTGCTGCTGCTCAACGCGGTGCTCACGGTGCGGGCCGGCGAGGCCAACTCGCACAAGGGCAAGGGCTGGGAGAAGTTCACGGACGCGGTGATCCGCGCCGTCGTCCAGCGGCCCGACCCGGCGGTCTTCGTGCTGTGGGGGAACTACGCGCAGAAGAAGCTGCCGCTCATCGACACCGAGCGGCACGCGGTGGTGAAGGGCGCGCACCCCTCGCCGCTGTCGGCGCGGAAGTTCTTCGGCTCCCAGCCGTTCACGCAGATCAACGAGGCGATCGCCGCGCAGGGCCACACGCCGATCGACTGGAGCGTCCCGGACCTGGGCTGAGAGCGGGCCCGGCTCGCGGGGAGTCGCGCCTGAGCTGGATTGTCAGTGCCGCCGGTTAGCGTCGTCGAATCGGACATCGTCGTCGGGCGCGCAGGGCGCGCCGGGCGGCCGAGCTTGGAGGAGACAGTGGCACAGCAGCGTGAACAGGCGTCGGACGACGCCATGATGAGCCGCATCGGGCAGGCGGTCATGCTGCACCACGGCGGTGACCGCGAGGAGGCGCAGGGGCGTTTCCTCGGTCTGTGGGCGGAGATCGGGGAGGAAGGCGACCCGCTGCACCGCTGCACGCTCGCGCACTACATGGCCGACACCCAGGACGACCCGTCGGACGAGCTGGCCTGGGACCTGCGGGCGCTCTCCGCCGCCGACTCCCTCACCCAGGAGCGGCTCGCCGAGCACGAGTCGTCCCTGGCGCTGCAGGCGTTCTATCCCTCGCTGCATCTCAACCTGGCGGCGGACTACGTGAAGTTGGACCGCCCCGGGGCGGCCCGCAGTCACCTGACGCGGGCCCGCGCGGCGGCGGGCGCGCTGGGGGAGGACGGTTACGGGGAAGGGGTGCGCGCCGCCCTCACCCGGCTCGAGGAGCGGGTGGCCACGATGGGGGCGGGGCCGCTGGAGCCACGGGAGGGGGGCGGGCGCGGCGGGGAGCCGCTGGGACCGCCGCGGGCCGGGTCGTAGCGGGGAGGTTTCCGCGGTAGTGGGGGTGCGGTGGGGTGCGGTGCCGTGCTGTGCTGTGCGGTGTGGTCAACCGCCGTACGTGTCGCGGCAGATGGCCGACTGGGGGCTGTCCGGGTCCCAGCCGCCGTACCGACGGCCGAGGGCGCAGACGTCGGTCTGGGCAGGGGCCTTCGGGGGCTTCTTGACCTGTCGCTTTTCGGGGGCGGTGCGGGGTT
>NZ_JAOZYC010000194.1:0-38104 GCF_035798155.1 Streptomyces endophyticus
CGGGTGGCGGGAGATGGCCGGCGGCAGACCACCCCGAACAGCCGGGACACACCAACCCCCTGCGGACGGGTGGGCACGCCAATCCCCTATGGACGGGTGGGCACATCAAGCCCTGCGGACAGGTGAGCCAAATCAAGCCCCTGCGGCGATTGAGCAGCGGGGTCCGGGGCGGAGCCCCGTGGCCGGGGGACGGTCGACCGTCACGCGCGGACGTGGCCAAGAGACGGTCGACCGTCACGCGCGGACGTGGCCAGGAGACGGGTGGGCGCTACGCGCGGACGTGGCCGCTCCTCGGCCGCTCACGCCACAAGTCCATCCCCACATCCACCAGTTCCACCCTCGGCAGCTCCTGGACCGCCGCGAGGTCATGCCAAGCCGCCATGTCCGTAGAGCCGTTCTCCTCGTGCCGCAGCGCGCCGCCGATGATCGCCCCTTCGTAGACGAGCCGCAGACCGTGGAAGTCGGCCATCTTGCCGAGCTTGCGGGGGTAGCGCCGCAGCACGGAGTGAACGCCGAGGAGCGCGACCGGGTCGACGACGTACCCCGTCTCCTCGTCGACCTCACGGATCACCGTGTCGTAGGGATCCTCCCCGTGGTCCATGCCACCACCCGGCAGAGTCCACCGCTTGCTACCGTCCCCCGCGACCCAGCGGGCGAGCAACACCTGCTCCTCTCTGACGCACACGGCGTAGGCCGCCACCCTCAGCTCTTTGTTCATCCCCTGACGCTAGAGGCATCCGCGCTCCGGTGCAGGTGTTACGCGCCTTGCCGGTCCCGTCACGGTTTGGGCGGGATGACGCATGGCGGAAGTACGCCATGGCGAGTTCCCGGCTCGGGCAACTCTCCCCAAACTGTGGTCACTTGCGTAAAGCTGAGCGGTCATCCGGCACCGAAATCCGGATTCCTTTCTCCATTTACGTACAGGGATGCTGATGACCACCGATCCCCAGCGCGCACCCATATCCGGCGCGAGACGCGCGGCCCGGCTCGCGGCGGCCGCGGGACTCGTGGCCGCGCTCACCGCGACCGGGCCGATACCCATGGCCTTCGCCGCGGACGCGGACCCCGCCCCCGCGCCCAAGTCCGCGAGCGACAAGCTCGGCGCGCACGACGCCGAACTGCTCGCCGACGCCAAGGCCGACGGCACGAAGAACGTGACCATGATGGTCGCGACCACTCCCGGCAGCACCGAGCAGGTCGCGGAGCAGCTCGACGCCGTCAAGGGCGGCTCCGTGGGCCGCACCTACGACAAGCTCGGCTACGTACGGGCGACCGTGCCGACGGGCCGCGCCGAATCCGCGATCAGGTCCGCCGAGAAGCTCGGCTCCGTGCGCGGCATCGACCTGCGCCAGGAGATCGCGCTCGACGACCCGACGCCGGCCGCCGACACCGCCAAGGGCGCGAAAGCCTCCGCGGCCAAGGCCACCGACTCGTACAGCGGTCCCGGCAAGGACACCCCCGCGAAGAACCCGTACAACCCGTCCTTCGAGACGGGCGCCGTGGACTTCGTGAAGCAGCACCCGAAGGCGGACGGCCGCGGCACCACCATCGGCATCCTCGACTCGGGTGTCGACCTCGGCCACCCGGCGCTCCAGAAGACCACGACCGGCGAGCGCAAGATCGTCGACTGGGTCACGGCGACCGACCCGATCGTGGACGGCGACGCGACGTGGCGCCCGATGGTCACCGCGGTGACCGGGCCCACGTTCACGTACGGCGGCCGCACCTGGAAGGCGGCTTCGGGCTCGTACGGCATCAGCACCTTCGCGGAGTCCGCCACGGCCGGCGGCGACGCGAAGGGCGACGCGAACCGGGACGGCGACACCACCGACAAGTGGGGCGTGCTGTACGACGCGGCCAAGGGGACGGTGACCGTCGACCTCAACGACAACGGCGACTTCACCGACGACACCCCGATGAAGCCGTACAAGGACGGCTACCAGGTCGGCTACTTCGGCAAGGACAACCCGTCCACCGACGTCGTCGAGCGGCAGCCGTTCGTGGTCGAGGTCCGCAAGGACGTCCCCATGGACCCGTACGGCGGCGACTGGGTCGGCAAGAAGGCCGACTTCGTCAACATCGGCGTCATCGAGTCCGAGCACGGCACGCACGTCGCGGGCATCACCGCGGCCAACGGCCTGTTCGGCAACAAGAACATGAACGGTGCCGCGCCCGGCGCCAAGCTGGTCTCCTCGCGGGCCTGCACCTGGACCGGCGGCTGCACCAACGTCGCGCTCACCGAGGGCATGATCGACCTCGTGACGAAGCGCGGCGTCGACATCGTCAACATGTCGATCGGCGGGCTCCCCGCGCTGAACGACGGCGCCAACGCCCGCGCCCTGCTCTACACGCGCCTCATCGACGAGTACGGCGTCCAGCTGGTGATCTCGGCGGGCAACTCGGGCCCCGGCGCGAACACCATCGGCGACCCCGGCCTCGCGGACAAGGTGCTGTCCATCGGCGCCACCATCTCGAAGGACACCTGGGCCTCCAACTACGGCTCCCAGGTCGAGAAGCCGTACGCGATGATGCCGTTCTCCTCGCGCGGCCCGCGTGAGGACGGCGGCTTCGCGCCGCTGATCTCGGCCCCCGGCGCCTCCATCAACTCCACCCAGACCTGGCTGCCGGGTTCGCCGACCCCGGAGGCGGGCTACTCGCTTCCCGCCGGCTACTCGATGCTCCAGGGCACCTCGATGGCCTCCCCGCAGGCGGCGGGCGCGAGCGCGCTGCTGATCTCGGCGGCCAAGCAGCAGAAGGTGTCGCTGACCCCGGCGAAGCTGCGCACCGCGCTCACCTCGACCGCGAAGCACATTTCGGGGGAACAGGCGTACGCGGAGGGCACGGGCCTCATCGACATCGTCGACGCGTGGGATTCCATTGAGGACAAGGCGAGCGCTCACACGTACACGGTGAAGGCGCCGGTCGACACGGCCCTCGACTACGCGTTGAAGACGCCGGGCTTCGGCACGGGCGTCTACGACCGTGAGGGCGGCCTGAAGGCGGGCCAGAAGAAGACGTACGAGGTCACCGTCACACGTACGTCGGGCTCGTCGAAGCCGGTGGCGCACAAGCTGTCGCTGAAGAACAACTCGGGTGACACGTTCTCGCTGGTCGGTTCGAGCACCGTCAGCCTGCCGCTGAACAAGCCGGTCACCGTGAAGGTGCAGGCGAAGCCGGCGTCGGCCGGTCTGCGCAGCGCGATCCTGCGCGTCGACGACCCGAAGACCGAGGGCGTCGACCAGCAGATCATGGCGACGGTCGTCGTCTCGTCGCCGCTCAAGTACACGTACCAGGCGAAGGGTTCGGTGCAGCGCAACAGCGTGAAGTCGTACTTCGTGACGGTGCCGAAGGGCGCGAAGTCCCTTGAGGCGCGGATGAGCGGGCTCGCCGCGAAGAGCCAGACCCGGTTCATCTCCATCCACCCGTACGGCGTTCCGGTCGACTCGACGTCGACGCCGGACTGCTACCCGAACTACGGGGACGGCTCGGGCAACGGCTGCCGTCCCGACCTGCGTTCGTACGACGCGCCGCAGGCGGGCGTCTGGGAGATCGAGGTCGAGTCGCGGCGTACGTCGCCGCTGCTCGACAACCCGTACACGCTGGACGTCGCCGTGCTCGGCGCGGACTTCGACCCGGCGGTGCAGACGCTGCCCGAGGCGAAGGTGGGCACGCCCGCCGACGTCTCGTGGAAGGTGGCGAACAAGTTCGCGGCCATCAGCGGCGGCAAGCTGCAGGGTGGGGCGCTCGGCTCCTCGAAGACGACGCGGCCGACGATCGCGGGCGGGGCCTCGCAGACGTCGACCGTCGAGGTGCCCGAGGGTGCCGACAAGCTCGACGTCACGATCGGCAACGTCTCGGACTCGGCCGCCGACCTCGACCTCACGGTCCTCGACGCGGCGGGCAAGGTCGTCGGCTCCTCGGCCGACGGTGACTCCGAGGAGTCCGTGAGCATCGCGAAGCCGGCCGCCGGTACGTACACGGTGCAGGTCGACGGGTACTCGGTGCCGTCCGGCTCGACGGAGTACGACTACGTCGACGTCTTCTTCGCGCCCTCGCTGGGCACGGTGAAGGTCGACGAGTCGAAGCCGGTGTCGCTGGCGACCGGGGCGTCGACGTCCGTCGCCGCGCAGATCGTCGCGGGGGCCGCGGCGCCCGAGGGGCGGGAGTTCTTCGGGCAGGTGCGGTTGCTGAACGAGCGCGGGGTTGCCGCGGGCGTCGGTAGCGTGAAGATCGAGAAGGTCACGTCCTAGCCTCTGGCTGAACGCGATCTGGGGGGGGCGGTCACCTTCGGGTGGCCGCCCCTCCGTCATGAACGCCACGGGGCTCCGCCCCGGACCCCGCGCCTCAATCGCCGGCGGGGCTGGAAAGACCGGGACGCTGCCCCGGACCCCGCTGCTCAATCGCCGCAGGGGCTGAACATGAGCGGCTCCGTTCGCCACCTCGCCTTGGGCAATCTGCCGCCTTGGGCGGCAGGGTGGGCAAGGCGGCACCCCGGTGCCGCGCAACGGTCACGACGGCCCCGGGCACGTCACGCTTCGGGCTTGCGGCAACCACCGCAGGATGTCCGCACGGGCCTCGGCCACGTCCCGGCCCGTCTTCCAGTCCTGCCGGTCGGCCGGACGCAGCGGCACCCGGATCAACGTGTACGTCCCCGGCCGCAGATCGTGCTCGGCCGCGCCGTCGAGCGTCACCGCCATCGTGGGGTGCGTGCGCGCCGACCGTTCGGGGCGGTAGTAGCGCTTGACGTCGAGGACGACCCGTACGTCCCCGTCGGCGCGCGGCGTGACCCTGGTCACCCGGCCCTCCACCAGGATCCGCGAACACGCGATGCGCATCGCGTGCGAGGAGGCGGACTTTCCGCCGTCCTGGGCCGCCGACTTGTCGGACGCGCCCGAGTCCTCGCCGCCTCCCGGCGCGCTCACCCCGAGCCACACCAGACCACCGAAGAGCGAGGCGACGCACGCCACGACGAGCCCGCCGAAGGCGAGCCGCAGCGGACGGCGGCGTCGCACCGGCACCCGCACCGGCTCCGGCTCCCGCTCCGGGCGGGACGCCAGCGCGTCGCCGAGGCCCCGTACCTGGTCCCGCAGCAGCGCGACATCCGCCGCGACCGCCGCCGCGTCGGGGTCGTCGTCCGGCAGCGGCTCCCCGGTCACGGCCAGCATCAGCAGCCGGTCGTCGGACGAAGCGTCGTTCACGTCACACCACCTCCCCTTCGCGCAGCCGCACCCGCAGCATCCGCACCGCCGTGTGCAGGCGGCTCTTGACGGTGCCCTCGGGCACGCCCAGTTCCAGCGCGATGTCCCGCACGGGCAGATCCGCGTAGAAGCGGAGCACCACCACCTGCCGCTGCTCGTCCGGGAGCTGGTCGAGGCCCTGGGCCACGGCGAGGGAGAGGACACGGGTGTCGGCCGCGTCGCGGGTGTCCTCCTGGCGCAGCGCGGCGAGCCGCTCGCCAAGGCGTTCCTGGCGGCGCCGCGCCCGGTGCCAGTCCATGGCGAGGTTCGAGGCGACGACCGCCGCCCAGGCCGAGACGTCGCGGGGCGCCTCCTGCCCCTTCGCCGCCCGCTCAAGGAGGCGCAGGCGCACCTGCTGCACGCCGTCCGGCAGATCCGCGTACGGCACGCCCCCCAGCGACAGCACGGCCCGCACCCGGTCCTCGACGGCGGCGTCCAGGGGGTCGTCGGGACGACCCCTCGGTTTTCTGCGCAGCACTCGGCGCCTCCCCTCCCCGCGTACGTCCTACGACGCCGCGGAGGCCGGAAACGTTCACGCGAAACTGTGGCCATCGCCATACCGTCCCGGACCGCGGACAATGGATTGGACAAGCCGGGCGTGGACAGACGCATCATGGACACACCCGCAGGCCGGACGGCCGCAGCACGGAATCACGGAGGAACCCTGTGAAGGTCGGAATCGTCGGAGCCACCGGTCAGGTCGGCACGGTCATGCGCAAGATCCTCGTCGAGCGGGAGTTCCCGATCGACGAGCTGCGCCTGTTCGCCTCGGCCCGGAGCGCCGGCAAGGTGCTGGACGGCGTGACGATCGAGGACGCGTCGACGGCCGACTACAGCGGCCTCGACATCGTGCTGTTCTCCGCAGGTGGCGCCACCTCCAAGGCCCTCGCCGAGAAGGTCGCCGCCCAGGGTCCCGTCGTGATCGACAACTCTTCGGCCTGGCGCAAGGACCCCGAGGTCCCGCTCGTCGTCTCCGAGGTCAACCCGCACGCGATCGCGAACCGCCCCAAGGGCATCATCGCGAACCCGAACTGCACGACGATGGCCGCGATGCCGGTGCTTCGCCCCCTGCACGACGAGGCGGGCCTGGAGGCCCTGACGGTCGCCACGTACCAGGCGGTGTCGGGGTCCGGTCTCGCGGGCGTGGCCGAGCTGCACGGCCAGGCGCAGAAGGTGATCGCGGAGGCCGACAAGCTGACGCACGACGGCGGGGCGGTCGACTTCCCCGAGCCGGACGTGTACGCCCGCCCCATCGCCTTCAATGTCCTCCCCATGGCGGGCGCGATCGTCGACGACGGCCTGAACGAGACGGACGAGGAGCAGAAGCTCCGCAACGAGTCCCGCAAGATCCTGGAGATCCCGGAGCTGAAGGTCTCGGGCACCTGCGTGCGCGTCCCGGTCTTCTCCGGCCACTCCCTCCAGGTCAACGCCCGCTTCGCCCGCCCGATCAGCCCGGAGCGCGCCACGGAGCTTCTCGGTGCCGCCCCCGGCGTCGAGCTCTCCGACATCCCGACGCCGCTTCAGGCCGCCGGCAAGGACCCGTCGTACGTGGGCCGCATCCGCAACGACGAGACGCTGGAGAACGGCCTGGCGCTGTTCATCTCCAACGACAACCTCCGCAAGGGCGCCGCGCTGAACGCGGTGCAGATCGCGGAGCTGGTCGCGCAGGAACTGTCGGCCAAGTAGTCCGCTGTACGCAGCCCAAGGGGGCGGTCACCGTTCGAGGTGACCGCCCCCTTCGCGTACGTCGTCGGACTGCGCCACGCGCGCCCGCAACAGCTCGACGGCGGCGCGGAGCGCGGCGGACCGCGACGTGAGCCCGTTCGACGCCACGTACGCGTCGATGAAGGCGATGTCGTCCTCGGGCAGATCCAGATCCAGGCTGATCTCCATGGCAGCGAGCCTGCCAGGTGGCGCGGACGGACGCGGACGGTCAGGGTCGCCGCACCGCAAAGTGGTAACACCCGTACTCCAGCGCCCGTACGTGCACGTGCACCACACGCGGGTCACCGAACGCCTCGTCGAAGGCGGCGTCGAAGCCGGCCGTCGTCTCCTGAGGGATCTCCAGGAGCGCGCCGCCGACGATGTGCCCGCGGGCGTCGTAGCGCCGGACGGTGCGCCGCGCGCCGGGCCGGTCGAAGGGGTAGCGGTCCTCCGGTGCGTAACCGCCGCAGTCCTCGGCGTGGATGAAGACCGGGCCCTGCTCGTCGTACGCGCCGGGGGTCGCGCCCGTCTCGGCCGCCCAGCGGCGCAGCGGGGCGTACGAGACGAGGGCGACGCGCTCGCCCTCGGCGATGGGGCGCAGGCAACAGCGCAGCGGCGAGCCGACCGAGGCGTCCCCGGTCGCGGTGAACGGGCGCATGGCGCGGCCCGCGTCGTCGGTGGCGCGGAGTTCCTTGAGGGCGGTCGGGTCGATGGGAAGTGCGGTGTACCTGGTCATGGCTCCACCGTCGCTCCGGTCGCGCGTGTTCACCGGCGGGAAACGGACATCGCCTTCGCGTACCCCGCGTGGAAGGATGACCGGAAACGTCGCAAACGTAGACCGCTTAATAGGAGATGACCGCGTGCCTGGCACCAATCTGACCCGTGAAGAGGCGCAGCAGCGGGCGAAGCTGCTCACCGTTGACTCGTACGAGATCGATCTCGACCTCTCCGGCGCGCAGGAGGGCGGCACGTTCCGGTCGGCGACCACCGTGCGCTTCGACAGCGCGGAGGCGGGCGCCGAATCGTTCATCGATCTCGTCGCCGACGCCGTGCACGAGGTGGTGCTCAATGGCCGTTCGCTCGATGTCGCCGCCGTCTTCCGTGACGCGCGCATCGCGCTGAAGCACCTGGAGGCGGGGCCGAACGAGCTGAGGGTCGTCGCCGACTGCGCGTACACGAACACGGGTGAGGGACTGCACCGCTTCGTCGACCCCGTCGACCAACAGGCGTACCTGTACACGCAGTTCGAGGTTCCGGACGCCCGTCGCGTGTTCGCCTCGTTCGAGCAGCCCGACCTCAAGGGCGCGTTCCGGTTCACGGTGAAGGCGCCCAGCGGCTGGACCGTGATCTCCAACTCGCCGACGCCGGAGCCGAAGGACGACGTCTGGGCCTTCGAGCCGACGCCGCGCATCTCGACGTACATCACGGCGCTGATCGCCGGCCCGTACCACTCGGTGCACTCCTCGTACGAGAACG
Source organism: Streptomyces endophyticus (assembly GCF_035798155.1). Lineage (NCBI taxonomy): Bacteria > Bacillati > Actinomycetota > Actinomycetes > Kitasatosporales > Streptomycetaceae > Streptomyces > Streptomyces endophyticus. The sequence continues at coordinate 8,418 of NZ_JAOZYC010000194.1, forward strand.
CCGAGACCGGGCAGAGCGTGCCGCTCGCCATCTACTGCCGGCCCTCGCTCGCCGAGTTCCTCGACTCGGACGCGATCTTCGAGGTGACGCGGCAGGGCTTCGACTGGTTCCAGGAGAAGTTCGACTACGCGTACCCCTTCGCCAAGTACGACCAGCTGTTCGTCCCCGAGTTCAATGCCGGGGCCATGGAGAACGCGGGCGCCGTCACCATCCGCGACCAGTACGTGTTCCGGTCGAAGGTGACCGACGCCGCGTACGAGGTGCGGGCCGCGACGATCCTGCACGAGCTGGCCCACATGTGGTTCGGCGACCTGGTCACCATGGAGTGGTGGAACGACCTGTGGCTGAACGAGTCGTTCGCCACCTTCGCCGAGGCAGCCTGCCAGGCGTACGCGCCGGGCTCGAAGTGGCCGCACTCGTGGACGACGTTCGCCAACCAGATGAAGACGTGGGCGTACCGGCAGGACCAACTGCCGTCCACGCACCCGATCATGGCGGACATCAGCGACCTCGACGACGTGCTCGTCAACTTCGACGGCATCACGTACGCGAAGGGCGCGAGCGTCCTGAAGCAGCTCGTCGCGTACGTCGGCATGGACGAGTTCTTCCAGGGCGTGCAGGCGTACTTCAAGCGCCACGCGTTCGGGAACACGCGGCTGAGCGATCTGCTCGGCGCCCTTGAGGAGACCAGCGGGCGTGACCTGAAGGCCTGGTCGAAGGCGTGGCTGGAGACGGCCGGCATCAACATCCTGCGCCCGGAGATCGAGACCGACGCCGCCGGCGTCATCACCTCGTTCGCCGTCCGCCAGGAGGCCCCCGCACTGCCCGAGGGCGCCAAGGGCGAGGCGACGCTGCGCCCGCACCGCATCGCGATCGGCTTCTACGACCTCGACGACGACAGCGGCAAGCTGCTGCGCGGCGAGCGCGTCGAACTCGACGTCACGGCGACGGAGTCGACGCAGGTGCCGCAGCTGGTCGGCAAGCGCCGCCCCGCGGTGATCCTGCTCAACGACGACGACCTGTCGTACGCGAAGGTCCGCCTCGACGAGGACTCCCTCGCCGTCGTCACCCAGCACCTCGGCGACTTCGAGGCCTCGCTGCCGCGCGCGCTGTGCTGGGCCTCCGCCTGGGACATGACGCGGGACGCGGAGCTGTCGACGAGCGCGTACCTGGACCTGGTGCTCAGCGGGGTCGGCAAGGAGTCCGACATCGGCGTCGTGCAGTCCCTGCACCGCCAGGTGAAGCTCGCCATCGACCTGTACGCGGCGCCGGCCCACCGGGACGCGCTGCTCACCCGCTGGACCGAGGCGGCGCTCACCCACCTGCGAACGGCGGAGGCGGGCAGCGACCACCAGCTGGCGTGGGCCCGCGCGTTCGCGGCCAGCGCCCGCACGCCGCAGCAACTCGACCTGCTTGTCGCCCTGTTGGAGGGCCGTGAGTCGATCGAGGGGCTGGCCGTGGACACCGAGCTGCGCTGGGCGTTCGTCCAGCGTCTCGCGGCGACCGGGCGCTACGACGAGTCGGAGATCGCCGCGGAGTACGAGCGGGACCGGACGGCGGCCGGTGAGCGGCACGCCGCCAGCGCCCGCGCGGCGCGGCCGACCCCGGAGGCGAAGGCGGAGGCGTGGGCCTCGGTCGTCGACTCTGACAAGCTGCCGAACGCGGTGCAGGAGGCGGTGATCGGCGGCTTCGTCCAGACCGACCAGCGCGAACTGCTCGCGCCGTACACGGAGAAGTACTTCGCGGCGCTGAAGTCCGTCTGGGACTCCCGCTCCCACGAGATGGCGCAGCAGATCGCGATCGGCCTCTACCCGTCGATCCAGGTCTCGCAGGAGACGCTGGCCGCCACGGACGCATGGCTGTCGTCGGCCGAGCCGAGCGCGGCACTGCGCCGCCTGGTGTCGGAGTCGCGGGCGGGCGTGGAGCGCGCGCTGAAGGCGCAGAGCGCGGACGTATAGCGACTGAGCCCGGTCCCCGTGCCCCCACCTCGTGTGAGACTGGGCGCATGGGGGCCGGGCGGGAATCGCGGGTGGAGAAGGACGCGATGACGGTGGAGATCGTCTACGCGTTGGTGAGCGGTGCGGTGATCGGCGCTGTGGTGACCTTGGTCGCCGTCGCGATCCTCACGGTGCCGCTCACGCCGTACGGGGCGGCGCTCGGCGGCCTCGTCGGCGTGGCACACATCGTGCGTGTGCTGCGCCGGTTCGACCGGGAGCGCCGCCTCGGGCGGTGAATCCCCGTACGTATGAGGGCGGTTACTGCGTGAAGCGGTCGCGGAGCGCCTCGCGGCCCGCCTCCGTCAGCGACCCGTGCACGCGCATCCGGGCCACGCCCCCGTCGGGGAACGCGTCGAGGCGTACGTGGGTGGCCACGGCCTCCTCGGGAAGCGGGAAGCGGTGCAGGGTGTCGGGCTCCAGCTTGGTGCGGGGGATGATCTCGAACCACTCGCCGGTCTCGCCGTCGCGGCCGCTCAGCGCGATCCAGCCGGCCGAGTTGCCCTTCAGGTACGCCGTGTCGATCTCCACGGCGCGGATGGTGCCCTGCGCGGCGAGGCGGAAGCGGACCCAGTCGTTGGTGCCGCGGACACGGCGGCGGCGGTTCTCCCAGCCGTCGTCCATCTTCTGCGACGTGCCCGGCAGGATGATCTGCGTCGGCGAGGAGTAGAACTTGTCGGACGCGTCCTCGTAGGAACCGCCGTTGAGCACCGAGGCCAGGTCGAACGTGCCGAGCAGGTCCAGCCACTCGGGGTCAGGGACGACCTCACCGTGCACGCGGAGGCGGGCGATGCCGCCGTCGGGGTGCTGGCAGACGCGGAGGTGCGTGTAGCGGCGCTCCGACGTGATGGTGAAGGCGTTCGCCGCGTGGCCCTTGACCCGGCTCTTCGGGACGATCTCCTCCCACTTCACGTCGTCGGCGAGCAGCTCCGCGGGGCCGGGCGAGCCGGCCACGTTCGTCGCCTGGATGCTCACCTTCTGCGGGTAGTTGCCGCGGAAGTGGGCGGTGTCGACGATCACGCCACGGATGACGCCGGGCGCGCCGAGCCGCACGATGGCCCAGTCGTGCTCCTCCGGTGCCGGGAACGGGGAGTCCGCAGTCCCCCTCCGCCTGCGGGTCTCCCAGCCGTCCATGACCTTGCCCTTGTGCCCGAAGTGCTCCGGGTCGAACACCGCACGGTGGCGCAGCAGCAGGTTCTCGCGCATCGCGAAGAACTCGTCGTTCGCGGCGATGACTCCGCCGCCGAGCCGCCGGTCGGCGAGGTCGACGAGCTCGGTGAACGTGTCGGCGTCACCGAAGGTGCGGTAGTCGGCGTACGGGTCGCCGCCTCCGTAGGGGGCGGCGTCGTTGGCGTGCGGGTCCTGGTCCTGGGCGTCCTGGGCGGGTGTCGTCTGGGTCATGGGCCCACTGTCGCGCGCGACAAGCCGAAGGTCCATCGAAAGTTTTCGATGTGGCCTTTCAGTGGAGCTGAACAATCGGCACGGTCAGTTCTGCTGACCGGTCAGGGCTTCCAGTACGCGCCGCACCGCCGTCCCCTCCTCCGAACCCTTCCGTACGGCCGCCACCACATGCCGTACGGGACGGTCCGCGCCGAGCGGGCACATCACGACGCCGTCCCGGCGCGCCGCCGCCATCCGCGGCACCAGCGCGACGCCCATCCCGGCCTCGACCATGGCGAGGATCGCGGTCCACCCGGCCGCGCTGTGCGCCTGCTCCGGCACGAACCCGGCGGCCTCGCACGCGGCCGTCGTGATCTCCGACCATGGCCCGGACCCGCCGAAGATCCACGGCTCACCGGCGAGATCGGCGAGCCGCAGGCCCGGCTCGCCCGCCAACGGGTGCCCCACCGGCAGCGCGACGTCCAGCGGGTCGGCGAGCAGCGGCACCCGCGTGAACTTGGGGTCACGGGGCGTCGGCGCGTGCGCGGCCAGCGACAGGGCGAGGTCCACGTCGCCGGTGGCGAGCAGCTCGTACGCCTGCCCGGCCTCCGCCTCCCGCACCCGGACGGTGATGCCGGGGTGCGCCGAGCGCAGCTGCCGCACGGCGGGCACCACGAGCGCGGGCACGGCGGTGGAGAACGCGGCGACCCGCACCGTCCCCGTCTCCCCGTGCACCCACTGCGCCAACTCGGCGTCGGCGCGCTCCAGTTGGGCGAAGACGACCTCCGCGTGCCGCAGTACGAGCTGCGCGGCGTCGGTAAGGCGTACCCGCCGCCCCTGCGCCTCCAGGAGCGGCACGCCGAGCTGCTTGGCGAGGTTGGTGAGCTGCTGCGAGACGGCGGACGGCGTCATGTGCAGCGTCTGCGCGGTGGCCGTGACGGTGCCGCACTCCCGCAGGGTGCGCAGGATCACCAGCTTCTTCAGGTCCCACCGGTCGGGCCCCGGCACTCGCTTCTCACTACTGCTCATACGCCACAACGTATCCGCTCGCGCGGCGGTTCTAGGCTCGCCTCATGGCACACTCCGCGCACCTCCGCCCGGCCCGCCCCGAAGAGGCGGCGCAGCTGTCGGCCCTCGCCCTGCGCTCGAAGGCGCACTGGGGCTACGACGAGGCGTTCATGGCCGCGTGTGTGGACGAGCTGACGCTGCCCCCTTCCGAGGTCACGCGCCGCCGCACGACCGTCGCCGAGGACGGGGACGGCCGGCTCCTCGGCCTGGTGACGCTCGAAGGGGCGCCGCCGGTGGGCGAGCTGGGCCTGATGTTCGTGGACCCCGACGCGATCGGCCTCGGGGTGGGCCGGCTCCTCTTCGAGCACATGCGGGACGCGGCGCGCGAGGCCGGGTTCAGGAAGGTGAGCTGGGCGGCGGACCCGAACGCGGTCCCGTTCTACGAGGCGATGGGCGGGCGGCACGCGGGGGTGATCCCGTCGGGCTCGGTCCCGGGGCGCACGCTTCCCTTGATGGAGCTGTCATTGTGACGGTCAGGCGAGCAGCCGCGGGACCGCCCGTACGTAGATCACCATGCCGACGACCTCGACCAATGTCTGGGTGACGACCACGACCGCGGCGACGGCCAGGGGGTCCGGCAGGGACAGGGCGAGGGGCAGGACGACGAGGGAGTTGCGGGTGGCGCCGGTGAACACGACCGCCCGGCCGGAGGGCACGTCGAGCCGGTAGAGGCGGGCCACGGCGCGGCCCGCGAACGCCATGACCAGCAGGAACAGCGCGTAGAACGGCACCACGCGCGCCACGTCCCCGGCGTTGTCGTCCAGCTCGGGGATCTGGGAGGCGACGACGGTCAGCAGGGTGGCGGCCATCAGCGGCACCATCGTGACGCCCATGGCGTCGGAGAACCGCTGCCCGATCCGGCGGCGGGCGGCCCACGCCTGGGTGAGCCAGGCGAGGGCGAGCGGCACGACGATGAACGTGAGGAAGGCCTCGACGAACGGCCCCGCCGCCACGACGTCGCCAAGACCGGCCCCCATGAACAGGTACAGGTACCCCGGCAGCAGCACCATCTGGGCGAGCAGCAGCAAGGGGGTCGCGGCGAGCAGCCGTTGACTGGCGGCGCCCGCGAGGCCGCTGAAGACGATGACGTAGTCGACGCACGGGCAGAGCAGCACGAGCAGCACACCGAGGCGTACCGCCCGGTCGTCGGGCAGGAACGCGAACATGGCGGCGACGACGAGCGGCACGACGACGAAGTTGACCGTGAGGGCGGCGGCCAGGAAGCGCCCCGCGCGCAGCGACCGGAGCAGCTCCGCGGCGGGGACCTGGAGGAAGGTCACGTAGAGGAGGGCGGCGAGCACGGGGCTGATGGCCCGCTCGAACCCGTTCCCCGCGCCGGGGGCGACGAGCCCGACGATGCCTCCGGCCACCATGGCCCCGAGGTACACCGGCACCTGGTGCCGCTCCATACCTTCGGCCACCCGTTCCCTACGCACCGTACTCACGCCCCGACGGTACCCACACCGGCACCGGCCCCCTGACCACACCGTGGCCGACGCCCCTCGCCCCCGTCACGCGGCACCGGGGTGCCGCCTTGCCCACCCTGCCGCCCAAGGCGGCAGATTGCCCAAGGCGGCGTGGCAGCCCCCCGCGAGGCCGACGCCCCCGGAGGGGGCGGGTGGCGGGAGATGGCCGGCGGCAGACCACCCCGAACAGCCGGGACACACCAACCCCCTGCGGACGGGTGGGCACACCAAGCCCCTGCGGACGGGCGGGCACATCAAGCCCTGTGGACAGGCGGGCACACCAACCCCCTGCGGACGGGTGGCCAAATCAAGCACCGGCGGACAGGTGAGCCAAATCAAGCCCCTGCGGACGGGTGGGCAAATCAAGCCCCTGCGGCGATTGAGCAGCGGGGTCCGGGGCGGAGCCCCGGCCTTTCCAGCCCCGCCGGCGTTTGAGGCGCGGGGTCCGGGGCGGAGCCCCGTGGCGTGGGAACGGGAGGCCGGTCAGCGCAGCTGTCGCAGCCACTCCACCAGCAACCCATTGACCTCCACGGGACGTTCCTGCTGAAGCCAGTGCCCGGCCCCATCGAGAACGTGGGACCCGACAAGCCCCGGCAACGTCTCCGGATACGCGCCGATCGCCTCCGCCAGCCACGTCGTAGACGCATCCCGCCCACCCCCGACGAACAAGGACGGCTGCCCGATCGCCGCCCCGTCGTACGCCGCCAGGTCCTCCCAGTCACGATCCATGTTCCGGTACCGGGCAAGCGCACCACCCATCCCCGTACGCTCGAACTCACCCGCGTACACGTCGAGTTCGGACTCACTCAGCCACCCGGGAAGCCCCGCCGGGAACCGGTCCCGCAGCCGTCCGCCGCGCACGAGGAAGTGCGGGTCACCGGCGTCGGCCCCCGGCATCGTGTCGGCGGACAGCGCCGCGTAGATCCCGGCCAGCCACCCCCGCACGTCCGGCTCGATCTCCGCCTCCGCACGCCCCTGCTCCTGGAAGTACGAGACGTAGAACTCCTCCGCGCCCCCACCCATCCCGGCGAACACCTCACTGGGCCGCGGCCCGCCCCGCGGCGCGTACGGCACGCTCAGCAGCCCGACCGCCCGGAAGACGTCCGGATGGACCAGCGCCGACGTGGCCGCGATGTTCGCGCCCCAGTCGTGGCCGATCACGATCGCCGACTCCTCGCCGAGGGCCCGCACCACGGCGACGTTGTCCTCGACGAGCTCCAGCATCCGGTACGCGGCGATGTCGTCCGGCCGCGACGACCGCCCGTACCCGCGTACGTCGATCGCGACCGCCCGGTATCCGGCGGCGGCGAGCGCCGGGAGCTGGCGCCGCCACGAGTACCAGGACTCGGGGAACCCGTGCAGGAGCAGGACCAGCGGGCCCGAGCCCTGCTCCACGAGGTGGGTGCGGCCCGCCGGCGAGGGCACGAGGCGGTGGATCGGTTCGGGCAGGTCGGACACGTCGGGCATCTCTTCCTCCAACTCCAAGGAACTCCGCGGCACCCTTCGATCCTGCCGCTACGACCGCCCGGCCCCCCGCTTTGTTGCCGGTTCGGCAAATCGTGGCGGGGCGACCGACGCCAGCACCACCCCACCGAGGATCAGCGCCATGCACCCCACCTGCGCCCACCCCATCGACTCCCCGAGGACGACGTACGACAGCGCCGCCACGCACACCGGTTGCAGGTAGTACACGACCCCCGCCCGCGCCGCGCCCACCAGCGCGATCGCCTTGTTCCACGCGAGGAAGGCGACCGCCGAGGACACCACGCCCACGTACAGCAGCGGCAGTGCGGTGCCCGCCCGCACCTCGAAGCCGCCCTGGACCGCCACGCTCGCCGCGTACACGGGCAGCAGCATCAGCGTGCCGAGCACGAAGGTCGCGAACAGGAAGGCGACGCCGCCGAGTTCGCGCGGCTTGCGGCGCAGCAGGGCGCTGTACGAGCCGAAGCAGCCGGCCGCGGCGACCACCCACAGGTCACCGGGCGCGAAGTCGGGCGCGAGGGAGCCCTTGCTCACCAGGAGGACAACTCCCGCGCAGGCAACGAGAGTTCCGGTCACCCGGCGCGCCCCGAGCCGCGCCCCGCCGAGCCGCTCGTACACCGCCATGAGCACCGGCGACGCGGCCATGATCATGCCCATGTTGCCGGCGGAGGTCGTCATGCCGGCCTGGTTGACGAGGGTGTTGTAGGTCGCGATGCCGAGCAGCGAGGCGAGCGCCACGAACCCCAAGTGCCGCCGCAGCACGGCCCGTTCACGCCACGCGGCCCGCGCCCCGAACGGCGCCACCGCCACGATCGCCACCACCCAGCGCCAGAACGCGTGCTGGATCGGCGGCACGCTGTCGTGCAGGCCACGGGCGGTGACGAAGCTGCCGGACCAGACGACCGTGGCGAGCGCGGCGAGCGCGAGGCCGACGCCGAGCCCCCCGGCCGCGCGGCCTGCCGCCGCGCTCGGCTCCACGGGTGTACGGGTACGGTCCAGGACTGCCATCAGGGTCGGGGCCTCTCACGATCGGGTCGGGTTCCGCTGTCCCGCTACCGTCGCAGCGCCCGACCCATCGCGTCCATCGAAAACTTTCGCCGCTTGCATTCAGAATTACTGAACGTTCGCTAGCCCTCCAGATACGCCAGCACCGCGAGCACCCGCCGGTTGTCGCTCTCCCCCGGATACAGGCCGAGCTTGGTGAAGATGTTGCCGATGTGCTTGGTGACGGCCTTCTCCGTGACGACCAGGGCCTCGGCCACCCCCGCGTTGGACCTGCCCTGCGCGAGCAGCGCGAGCACCTCGCGCTCGCGGCCGGTCAGGGAGCCGAGCCGCTGGTCGCGGACCTTGCGGGCAAGGAGTTTCGACACCACCTCGGGGTCCATCACCGTGCCGCCGCCCGCCACCTGCTGGATGGTGCGCAGGAACTCGGAGCCGTTCGTGACCCGGTCCTTGAGCACGTAGCCGACCGCGCCCGCCCCGTCCGCCAGCAACTCCCGTGCGTACAGGGGCTCCACGTACTGCGAGAGCAGCAACACCGGCAGCCCCGGCACCTGTTCGCGGGCTTCGAGGGCCGCGCGCAGCCCCTCGTCGCTGAAGTCCGGCGGCAGCCGTACGTCGACGATCGCGACGTCGGGCCGCTCGGCGACGAGGACCTTGCGCAGCTCCGGGCCGTTGTCCACGGCGGCGACGACCTCGTGCCCGTACGCGCCGAGGAGCCGCACGAGACCGTCCCTCAGCAGGAAGTGGTCTTCGGCGACGACAACGCGCACGGCACCTCCATGGAGATCTGGGTCGGGCCACCGGCCGGGCTGTTGACGGCGAGGACGCCGTCGAAGGTGGCGAGCCGCCGCTCGATGCCGGCGAGACCGCTGCCGCGGGCCGGGTCCGCGCCGCCGCGTCCGTCGTCGATGACGCCGACACGCAGGGCCCCGGTCCCCGCGTCGTAGGTGATGTCGATCCACAGGCGCTCGGCCTCCGCGTGCTTGGCCGCGTTCGTCACGGTCTCGGCGACCGCGAAGTAGACCGCCGATTCGACCGGCGGCTCGATGCGGGCGGGCAGATCCACCGTGACCTCCGTCGCCAACGGGCTGAGCAGCGCCAACGACCGTACGGCGTCGGCGAGTCCACGGTCGGCGAGGACCGGCGGGTGGATGCCGCGCACCAGGTCGCGCAGTTCCTGGAGCGCCGCGGACGAGGAGGCGCGGGCCTCCGCGAGGAGCAACCTGACGGCTTCCGGGTCGTCGTTCAGCCGGTGCTCGGCGGCGTCCAGGGTCATCCCCATCGCGACGAGGCGGGCCTGCGCCCCGTCGTGCAGGTCCCGCTCGATACGGCGCAGTTCGGCCGCGGAGGTGTCCACGGCGTCGGTGCGGGTCGCGGACAGATGGGCGATACGGGCGGCCATCAGCTCCTGCTCGCTCGGGGAGAGCGTGGCGCGCACGAAGCGGGCGTGGCAGTCGACGGTGCCGGGCGCGAGCCACAGCCCGGTCTTGCCGACGACGAGGCCGAGCAGGCCCGCCATCAGGCCCGTCGGGACGTTCTCGACGTGGACGAACAGGTACCAGAGCCCGTCCCAGCCGGCGTCCCGCGCCAGGTACGAGCCGAAGACGGCGAGGAAGAGGCCCCACAGGCCGAAGAGGACGAGCGCCCCGGGAACGCAGGCGATGAGGCCGCCACCGAAGGAGTACAGCGTGGTCCAGCGCCACTCGCGGAACCGCTGGGCGTCCCCGAACACCCAGCGGTAGCGGGCGAGCGGACCGAAGCCCTCCTTCTCCCTCCCGCTCACCGGCGCGGGCGTCGCCTCGACGGCGATGCCCGACCACTCGGCCGCGAGCGCCCGCTCGCGGTCCACGACGCGGCGCATGCCCGCGACCGCCCACGGCAGCAGGCCCGGGACCGGGGTCCACACCGCGATGTGCACCATCGTCGACCAGTGCATCGCCACCATGGACAGCCACCACAGCCGGTGGCACCGCCTGACCGCCTCGACCCGCTTCATGTCCCCAGCTCCCCCAACTCGACCGCACCTTCGGCTACTTGCCGTTACCGCAATGAGTATCCGGCGAACACCTCGGGGACGTCGGTGGACTTAACTCCCCCTTCCGCTCCCTCTTCCCCTCCCGCGTCGCGGGCCCATGCCGCGTATCCGTCGGGCCGCACCAGGAGCGCGCTGCGCCTCTCGCTCGCCCAGTGGGCGACCCGCACGCCGTCGAGCTTGTCCGGGGACCCCTGGGGCAGGATCAGCACGAACTCGCCCGTGCGCAGGGCCTCGTAGAGCCGGGTGCCGCCCTGCAACGCGACGTCGGGGACGCGCCTGCCGACGAGCGGGTGGGCGCCCCTGGGGGCCGGGTAGCGGACGCCGATGCCGGTGATCTGGCCCATGGCGCGGGTGCGGGCGGGGCGGGCCCGGGTCACGGCGGCGGCGAGGGCCGAGCGGGCCGCGAGCGTCCAGGGGCGCTTGGCCATCGCCAGGCGGACAAGCCCGCCGCTGCTGCGCAGCACCGCCTTGCCGACGGGGTGGCGTTCCGCCTCGTAGGTGTCGAGGAGCTCCTCGGACGCCCGGCCGCCCACCACCGCCGCCAGTTTCCAGCCGAGGTTCGCCGCGTCCTGAAGGCCCGTGTTCATGCCCTGGCCGCCCGCCGGGGTGTGCACGTGGGCGGCGTCCCCGGCCAGCAGCACCCGGCCCACGCGGTACTTCGGCGCCTGGCGTTCGTCACTGTGGAAGCGGGACATCCAACGGGCGTCGCGCATGCCGTAGTCCCGGCCGAGGGCGAGCCGGGCGGTCTCCCTGACCTCATCGAGGTCGAGCGGGGCGTCGTCGGACACGTCGTGCGCCCGGTTCCAGGCGATCACCCGGTAGTAGCCGTCACCGAACGGGGCGATGAAGGCGAAGGCGTCGCCGACCGTGTTCACGGTGAGTACGTTGTCGGGCTGCTCGCCGAGCCGCACATCGGCGAGGACGACCGAGCGGATGACGGACTTCCCGGGGAACGGCAGGCCCACCGCCGTACGCACGGAGCTGCGCATTCCGTCGGTGCCGACGACGTACGCCGCGCGCAGGTCCTTCGACTCCCCCTGCGTGCGTACGTGGAGCGTGACGCCGTCCGCGTCCTGCGCCAGGCCCGTCACCTCGGTCTCGTACGCGAAGGTGACCCCGGCGTCGACGGCCCGCCGCTCCAGGAGCTTCTCGACCTCGTACTGAGGGACGACGAGGAGGTGGTTGAAGCGCGAGGGCAGCTCGGCCAGTTCGAGGAAGAGGCTGCCGAACAGGCGCAGCCGTTGCAGCCGTTGGCCCTTCGCCTCCAGCTCGTCGGCGAGGCCCCGCGCGTCGAGTTGTTCCAGCGTGCGGGCGTGCACGGCGAAGGCGCGGGAGAGGTTGCTGGTCCGGTGGGGGCGCCGCTCGACGAGGGTGACGGGGACGCCCGCGGCGGCGAGGTCCCCCGCGAGCAGCAGTCCTGTCGGGCCCGCACCGACCACGATCACTGAGCCTGTGTCACGCGATGAGCCTGTGCTGTCCATAAGGCCTCCAGAAGCGGTACCGCCCGGATCGACCCGCCCATCCTGCCCGCACAGACGCGTCGAGGGCACCCGCCGCGACCGAACGCGACGGGTGCCCTCGACGGGGAAACCGTAGGGAAGCCGGGCCTCAGCCCTGCTTCGGCTGCTTGCGGGACTTGTCGCCCAGCGAGACCAGACCGGCGATCACCAGGAACAGGACGATCGGCGTCACCACGTAGAGGCCGAGCGTCTCGATCACGCTCAGGCCGGTACCCGGGTCGTCGCCGTCGTCGCGCGTGAGCGCGAGCGCGGGGGACGACATGAGCAGCATCATCAGCGTCGTACCGGAGGCCAGGGCGCCGGCGCGCAGGGCGTTCTTCTTGTCCACGAGCCCAACGTAGCGAACGCCTAAACCGGCCGCGCGTCCGGGGGGCCTGTAAGGGGCAGTTCGGGTACCGCGCACACCTCCGCGAACACGCCGAGCAGGGCGTGCGCGCGGGGCGACGCGGCCAGTTCCTCCAGGGTGACGGGCCGGCCCGCGGCGTCGGCGACGGGCAGCCGCCAATTCGGGTACTCGGCCCAGGTGCCGGGCAGGTTCTGCGGACGCCGGTCGCCCACCAGGTCGGGCAGCCACACCCCGGTCATCCGGGCCGGCGTGCGCAGCAGGAACCGGTGGACCGCCCGCACCGCCTCCTCCTCGTCGTGCGTTCCGCGCGCGAGCAGGCCCATCCGGGCGAACAGGGCGAGCCACTCCGCCACCTCCGCGGCCGCCTCCGCCCCGCTCGCCGACGACAGGCCGAGCCGCTCGCGCAGCCGTACGTCGTCGCCGCTCAGGCGGGCGGCGGTGGACGGCAGGTCGTGGGTGGTTGCGGTGGCGACGCAGTCCGCGCGCCACGCCTCGGCGGGGACGGGCCGCCCGTCGCCCTCCCAGTCGCGCTCGAACCACAGCACGGACGTGCCGAGCACCCCGCGCGCGTGCAGCGTCCCGCGCACGCCCGGCTCGACGGTGCCGAGGTCCTCCCCGATGACGTACGTGCCCGAGCGCGCCGCCTCCAGGAGCAGCACGGCGAGCATGGCCTCGGCGTCGTAGTGGACGTAGGTGCCCTCGGTCGGGGGCTCGCCCTCCGGGATCCACCAGAGCCGGAACAGGCCCATCACGTGGTCGATGCGGACGGCGCCCGCGTGCCGCATCAGATTGCGGAGCAGGTCGCGGAAGGCGGCGTAGCCGGTCTCCGCGAGGCGGTCGGGGCGCCACGGCGGCAGGCCCCAGTCCTGGCCGCGCGCGTTGAACGCGTCCGGGGGCGCGCCCACGCTGATGCCCTGCGCGAAGACGTCGCGCTGCGCCCACGCGTCGGCGCCACCGGGGTGCACGCCGACCGCGAGGTCGTGCACGAGCCCGATCGGCATGCCCGCCTCGCGCGCCGCGCGCTGGGCCGCGGCGAGCTGCCCGTCCGTGAGCCAGGCGAGGCGGGAGTGGAAGTCGACGCGGTCCATCAGCTCCCGGCGGGCGTGTTCGGTGGCCGCCGAGCGCGGGTCCTGGAGGGCGGCCGGCCAGGTGTGCCGGTCGGGGCCGTGCACCTCGGCGAGCGCGCAGTACGTGGCGTGGTCCTCAAGCGCCGCGCCCTGTGCGGCGAGGAAATCGCAGTAGGAGGCGCGGCGGCCGGGGGTGAGCGGCACCGCGTGGATCGCTTCGAGCGCCGTCCGCTTCAGCGCCCACACCGCGTCCCGGTCGATCAACTCGCCCTTGGTGAGCACCGCCTCGCGCAGCCGGGCGGCCTCCCGCGCGTGCGAAGGCGTGCGCTGAGGGACGTACGCGTACTCGGGTATGTCCTCGATCCGCAGATGGACGGGGTCGGGGAAGCGGCGGGAGGAGGGGCGGTACGGCGACGGGTCCGTGCCGCCGTCCGGCCCGCCGGGTACCGCCGCGTGCAGCGGGTTGACCTGGAGGAATCCGGTGCCGTGGGTGCGGGCCGACCAGGACGCCAGGTCGGCCAGGTCCGCGAGGTCGCCCATGCCCCAGGAGCGGGTGGAGAGCAGCGAGTAGAGCTGGACCAGCAGGCCGTGGGTGCGCGGCGGCGGGGCCGGGGCGGTGGGCGGCGCGGAGATCAGATGGACCTCGGCGCGGCGCCCGTCGGGCGCGGCGACGCGCAGCCGGTGCGTGCCGGGCGGCGTCGCGGTGCCCGGGTCCCAGGGGTCGAAGCGGTCCCCGCCCTCCGGCCGCAGCAGCAGCTCGGCCCCTTCGGGCAGGCCCGCCGCCCATCCTGGGACGCTTCCGTCGGCCCACACCACCACCGTCGGCGCCAGCAGCCGCTCGGGCGGCTCGGCCGGGTCGGAGGTGACGTCCACGCCGAGCGCGCCGAGGGCCGCCGTCACCGCCGCGTCCGAGGCGTGGACGGTACGGCCCGGCGCCGGGGAGTAGTAGGTGGCCACTCCGTGCAGCGCGGCGGTCCGGGCCAGGGTCATGGGCTCAGGCGAGGCCGCTCGGGCAGCCCGCGGCGAGGCCGTTCGCGGTGGGCTCGGAGGTGAGCGGCGCCTCGTCGTTCATGGGCGGCTCGGAAGTCAGCGGGGCGTAGTCCGCGAAGGCGGGCTCGCTGGTGAGGGGCGATTCGAAGGAGCAGGTACTGGTGACGTCGGCGTCGTCGAGCATGCTGAGGTCCGCCTGTTTGGAGAGGGCCGAGAGCAGGAGCTGAGCTGATGCGGCCACGGGGGCCTCCTTCGTCGTAAGGCGTCAGGAGTCGGAAGCCCTACCCAGAAGGCGCGGGCGCAGACCTTTTCCACGGGACAACGTGTTGCTGGTCACATTGTGTACGACGAAAGGAACTTGCCCATAGGGCCGGGGAAACCGAAAAAACTCCCGTCCGACCAGGCAACTCGTCGGTAGGGCCGGTTCCCGCCCATCGACGGCTCCCTCCCTTCTATCCTTGTGCCTCTTGAGCCAGATTCGAACCATCGAGGAGTACGCCGTGCAGCTCCGGCGCAGGAAGAGGGCGGCCGCCCTCGCGGTCGCCGTCATCGCCGGGACGCTGGGCGGGGCCACGGGGGCCGCGGCCGCTCCCCCGAGGCCGGGGACGACCACGGGCGACCTGAAGTCGGACACGAAACTGCCCGCGGTGTGGCCGCGGCCGCAGTCCCTCAAGGCTTCGGACGAGACGGGCGGGGTCACGGTCCCGGACGAGGTGACGCTCCTGGTGCCGCCCGGCTCCGACACGTACGCCGTGGACGCGCTGCTCAAGGCGCTCAAGGGCGCGGGCGCGCGGGACGTCCGGCAGGTCCACACCGAGGACGACGTGCCCCGCGACGCGCGGCTCGTGGTGCGGCTCGCCACCGAGTCCCCGCAGGCCAGGTCCGGCGCGGGCGACTACCGCCCCGACTCCGGCAAGGGGCGGACGGGCCCGCTCGACGCGACCCTGCGCGGCCTCGGCGCCAGCGCCCGCGGCGATCTGCCGTCGGGCGGCTACCGGCTCGCCGTGGGCCGCGCGGCGGGGACGCCGACCGTCGCCATCGAGGGCGTCGGCGACGACGGCCTGTTCCACGCGGCGCAGACGTTCCGGCAGCTGATCGACGGGCGGACCGTCGCGGGGGTCGTCGTACGCGACTGGCCGGGCACGGCGGTCCGCGGACTGACCGAGGGTTTCTACGGCACGCCGTGGACGACGGAGCAGCGCCTGGAGCAGCTCGACTTCATGGGCCGCACCAAGCAGAACCGCTATCTGTACGCGCCCGGCGACGACCTGTACCGCCAGGCCCGCTGGCGCGAGACGTACCCGGCCGCCCAGCGCGCCGACTTCCGCAAGCTCGCCGAGCGGGCCCGCGCCAACCACGTGACGCTCGGCTGGGCGGTGGCTCCGGGCCAGGCGATGTGCATGTCGTCGCCGGAGGACATCAGGACGCTCACCCGCAAGCTCGACGCGATGTGGGCGCTCGGGGTGCGGGCCTTCCAGCTCCAGTTCCAGGACGTGTCGTACAGCGAGTGGCACTGCGAGTCGGACGCGCGGGAGTTCGGCTCAGGGCCCGACTCCGCGGCGAAGGCGCAGGCGAAGGTCGCGAACGCGGTGGCGAAGCACCTGGCGGCCCGGCACCCGGGCGCAGGGCCGCTGTCCCTGATGCCGACCGAGTACTACCAGGACGGCACGACGGAGTACCGGACGGCGCTCGCCCGCGACCTGGACGACGCGGTGGAGGTCGCGTGGACGGGTGTCGGCGTGGTGCCGCGCACGATCACCGGCAGTGAACTGGCGGGCGTGCAGGGCGCGTTCGGCGGCGGCCACAAGCTGCTCACGATGGACAACTACCCGGTCAACGACTACGCGCAGGACCGGATTTTCCTGGGCCCGTACATGGGCCGGGAGCCCGCCGTGGCCTCCGGTTCTGCGGCGGTCCTCGCCACGGCGATGGAGCAGCCCGCGGCCTCCCGCATCCCGCTGTTCACGACCGCGGACTACGCCTGGAACCCGCGCGACTACCGGGCACAGGAGTCCTGGCGGGCGGCGATCGACGACCTGGCGGACGGCGACAAGCGGACCGGGGAAGCGCTCACCGCCCTCGCGGGCAACGACGCGTCGTCGGTGCTCGGCGCGGACGAGTCGGCGTACCTGAAGCCGCTGATCTCGGCGTTCCACAAGGCGCGCACGACGACGGACGCGGACGGCACCAAGAAGGCAGCGGCGGCTCTGCGCGACGCGTTCACGCAGATGCGCCGCACGCCGTCGGCGCTCGACGACACGGAGCTGGACTCCGAAGTCCGCCCCTGGGCCGACAAGTTGGGCCGCTACGGGCAGGCGGGCGAGGCCGCGGTCGACATGCTGGAGGCGGCGAGCCGGGACGACAAGGCGGCGGCGTGGAAGGCGGCACGCCACCTGACGGACCTGCTGGAGCGCTTGAAGAAGTCGAACGTCACGGTCGGCAAGGGAGTCCTCGCCCCGTTCCTGACGCGCGCCGAGAAGGAGTTCGCCTCCTGGTCGGGCACGGACCGCGCGGACGCGTCGAACGGCGCGAAGGCCGAACTCCCGCGCACCCGCGCCCTGTCCACGGTCACGGTCCTCGCGGAGCCCGGCACCTCGGGCACGGTCGAGGCGCACGTCCCCGGCGAGGGCTGGAAGCGGATCGGCGCACTCACGAACGACGGCTTCACGGAACTGAAGGCGCACAACACGCGCGCGGACGCGGTACGGGTGAAGGGCGCGTCCGACGACGCGGTCGCCCACATCGTCCCCTGGTACGCGGACTCCCCCGCGGCCTCCGTCACCCTGGCCCGCACCGAGACCGACGCCGAGATCGGCGGCGCGCCCCAGCGGCTGACGGCCCACCTGACGGCGCAGCGCCCCGGCGACGTACGCGGGCGCCTGACGACGAAGGCCCCGCACGGCATCAAGGTCGACCTGCCGGACCGGTCCGAACTCCCGCGCGGCACAAAGGTCGACGTGCCGGTCGAGGTGACGGTCCCGGCGAACACCCCCGCCGGCACGTACGCCATCCCCTTCACCTTCGGCGACGAGACCCGCACCCTCTCGGTGCGCGCCTACCCCCGCACATCGGGCCCCGACCTGGCCCGCTCCGGCAAGGCCTCCTCCTCGGCGGACGAGACCCCGGACTTCCCGGCGAAGGACGCCAACGACGGCAGGGCGTCGACCCGTTGGTCCTCCCTCGTGAAGAACGGCGAGTGGTGGCAGGTGGAACTCACCGAGCCCACCCGCCTCGGCCTGGTCACCCTCCACTGGCAGGACGCCTACGCCAAGCACTACCGCGTCCAGACCTCCCCCGACGGCCGCACCTGGCGCACGGCGGCGACCGTCCGGGACGGCCAGGGCGGCCACGAATCGGTCCGCATGGACGCGAAGGACGTGCGGTTCGTACGCATCGTGGGCGACAAGAGGGCGACGCAGTACGGGTTCTCGTTGTGGTCGGTGGGGGCGTACGGGGTGGCGGGGGCCGGGCGGGACTGACCCAACGGCTCCCGCCGACTCCCGCGCCAAGCGGAGTTGACGCTCCCACTTGCCCTTTCCCGCCCCTTTCCCGCACGGCACTATGTACTCGATACATATACCCAGTACATACTGAGCTCCATGAGCACCCGTCACATCCTGCTGGGACTGCTCGCCTCCGGTCCGCGCCACGGCTACGACCTCAAGCGACGCCACGACGAACGGTTCCCGCAGGCCCGCCCCCTCGCCTACGCGCAGGTCTACACGACCCTGCAGCGCCTGGTCCGCGACGGCCTCGTGGAGGTCGAGGGCACCGACTCCGACGGCGGCGGCCCCGAGCGCACCCTGTACCGCGCCACGGCCGACGGCACCCGTGAACTCCTGCACTGGGCGCGGGAGATCACCCCGCCCGCGCCGCACGTCACCAACGAGATCTTCGCCAAGGTCGTCGTCTCCATCCTCGTGACCGACGAGGGCACCGACCCGGCCGCGCACCTGCTCCAGCAGCGCGCCGCACACATGACGCGGATGCGTGAGCTCACCGCGCTGAAGAACGATCCCGGCGCCGACCTGACCACCGTCCTGTCCGCCGATTACGCCCTGGCCCACCTCGATGCCGACCTGCGCTGGATGACGACCACCATGGCCCGGCTCACCACCCTGACCGCGGAGGTCGCCTCAGCATGAGCACTTCCCCACTCCTGTCCGCCGCCGGCCTGACCAAGGCGTACGGAAAGACCCCGGCACTGCGCGGCGTCGACCTCGACGTGCGCCCCGGAGAGTTCCTCGCCGTCACCGGCGCGAGCGGCAGCGGCAAGTCGACGCTGCTGCACTGCATGGCCGGCATCGTGCGCCCCGACGAGGGCACCGTGACGTACGGCGACACCCGGCTCGACACCCTGGGCGAGGAGCGCCGAAGCGATCTCCGTCGTACGGAGTTCGGCATCGTCTTCCAATTCGGCCAGCTCGTACCGGAGTTGACCGCCCTGGACAACGTGGCGCTGCCGCTGCTCCTCGCCGGCACCTCCCGCTCGGCGGCACGCGCCGAGGCCGATGCCTGGCTGGAGCGGTTCGGGGTGCGCGGGCAGCGCGAACTGCGCCCCGGCGAGATGAGCGGCGGACAGACCCAACGGGCCGCCCTGGCCCGCGCGTTGGTGACACAGCCCAAGGTCGTCTTCGCGGACGAGCCCACCGGCGCGCTCGACTCCCTGGCCACCGAGCAGGTCCTCACCTCCCTGACACACGCGTGCCGCGAGACCCATACGGCGGTGGTCCTGGTGACGCACGAGGCCCAGGTCGCGGCCTACGCGGAGCGGGAGGTGTGCCTGCGGGACGGAACGGTGCACGGCCTGCACCCCACCGCCCCGCCCGCCTCGGCGGAGGTGGCGCGGTGAGCATCGCCTCCGACCTGCGGCTCGCCCGGCTGCTCACCCGCGGCGCGGACCGCCTCGAACGACGGCGGACCACGCTGACCGCCCTGGGCGCGGCCGTGGCGACCGGATTCGCCCTCGCCGCGACGGGGCTCGCGAGCGTGCAGGGACAAGTCTGGTTCCCGTACGGACACGGCCTTTTGGACCAGCCCGGAACGCGCAAGGGAGTGGTCGCCGGGCTGCTGCTCCTGCTGATCCCGGTCCTCGCCTTCCTCGGGCAGTGCGCCCGGATCGGCGCCGTCCACCGCGACCGTCGGCTCGCCGCGCTGCGCCTCTCGGGCGCGGGCCCGCGCCAGGTGCGGCGGATCGCGGCCCTGGAAGCGGGGCTCGCCTGCCTGGTGGGGGCGGTGGCCGGCCTCCTCGTGTTCCTGGCGCTGCTCGCCGTCGTCGGTCGGCGTCCCCCGCCGCTCGCCTGGCCGGGCTTCGCCCTCGTCGTGCTGCTGATCCCGGTCCTCGCCGTGCTCGTGAGCCGGGTCGCCCTGCGCCGGGTCATCGCCTCGCCGCTCGGGCACGTCCGCCGGATGCGGCCGGGGCGGGGGCCGGGTCTGCTGCTCGGGCTCTGGCTGCCCGCGCTGCTGGTCGTCACCGGGGCCTCGCTGATCATGGCGCGCGGCGCGCGCAGCGGGTACGGGGCCCTGCCGCTGTTCGTGATCGGCGCGGTGGTGCTGACCGGGGCGGGCGCCATCCGGGTCGCCGGCACATCGGCGCGGGCCATCGGGCGCCGCCTCGCGGACCGCACCGAGCGCCCGGCCGTCCTGCTCGCGGCGCACCGCCTCCAGCAGGACCCGTGGGCAACGTCACGCAGTCACGCCACAGTTGTGCTGGTCACGGTCGTCGGGGTCGCCACCACAGGCATCGGGCGGGTCCTGGTCACCGAACTGCGCGCCACGCGGCAGCACGGCTCGACGGCCGAGCCCATCGGCTACTACGCCTTCGGCCTCGGCCTCACCGGCGCGGCCATCCTGGTGGGCCTCGCCATCGCCCTGGCCGCGCTCGCCGTGGGCACCGCCGAATCCCTGTCCGCACGCCGCTCGGCGCTCGCCGTGCAGGCCGCCGCCGGGGTGCCGCGCAAGGTCCTGGCCCGCGCCCTCCTTCTGGAGACCGCTCTCCCCCTGGCGCCCGCGCTCGTCCTGGCGACGCTCGGCGGAACGGCGATACACGCGGCCTACGGGCTCGCGGTGGGACAGTCCGTCCCCTGGGCGCTGCCCCTCCTGGTCCCGGCCCTCGTCTACGCGGCATGTCTCCTCGCCACCACGACCGCACTGCCCCTTCTCCACCGCTCGGCGAACCCGGCAGAGCTGCGCTTCGCCTAGCCGGAACGGACGAAGGGGTGCCCGGAGCTCACACGCTCCGGGCACCCCTTCAAGTCCGCAGGGTCGGACGCCTACTTCGACAGATTCGACGGCGCTATCGGCGACGCCGCCAGCGACTGCGGAGACGTGGCCGACGCGTAGGCCGACGGGGCCGAGACGCCGGCCGACGGGTCCGCCGGGGTGTCGCCGTCCGGTTGGGCCGGGACGCCGCCGACGATGCGGATGCCCGCCTCGTCGAAGGCCCGCTTGATGCGCCAGCGCAGCTCGCGCGAGATGGTCAGGGCCTTGCCGGGCATGGTCTTGGCGGAGACGCCGACCACCATGGAGTCGAGCAGCACGCTGTCCAGGCCGAGCACCTCGACCGGGCCCCACAGCATCTCGTTCCACGGCTCGGACTTGCTCATGGCCTCGGCGACCTCGGTCAGCGTCGCCCGGACCTTGTCGAGGTCCTCGTCGGAGCGGACCGTGACGTCGACGGCCGCGGTGGACCAGCCCTGGGAGAGGTTGCCGATCCGCTTGACCTCGCCGTTGCGCACGTACCAGATCTCGCCCTCGGCGCCCCGCAGCTTCGTCACGCGCAGGCCGACCTCGATGACCTCGCCGGAGGCGACGCCCGCGTCGATCGTGTCCCCGACGCCGTACTGGTCCTCAAGGATCATGAAGACGCCGGAGAGGAAGTCGGTGACCAGGTTGCGCGCGCCGAAGCCGATCGCCACACCGGCCACACCGGCGGAGGCGAGCAGCGGCGCGAGGTTGATCTTGAAGGCGCCGAGCACCATGAGGGCCGCGGTGCCCAGGATCACGAACGAGGCCACGGAGCGCAGCACGCTGCCGATGGCCTCCGAACGCTGACGGCGCCGCTCGGTGTTCACAAGAAGACCACCGAGCGCGGTGGTGGTGCCGTTCTCGCCACGACGGTTCATCCGCTCGACGAACTTGGTGATGGCGCGGCGTATCACGGCGCGCAGCACGAAGGCGATGACGACGATCAGCAGGATCCGCAAGCCCACGCTCAGCCAGGTGGACCAGTTCTGCTCGACCCAGCCGGCGGCCTGTCCGGCCTGCTCCTGGGCGTCCTTGAGGCTGTGTTGGTCGGGGTCGGACGAGGCGTCGCTCGTCCCCGTGGCCGACAGGACGGACAAGATCACGGCAGGTACCTCCAGGCGTAGCCATCTGCCCGCCTCGGGCAATGCTCGGGGACAGGAGCGGGCAGAACCACCACACTAACGGGGCATTGTGTGTGGATCGTCGTCATGTTCGAGGGAGAGACGGTGGTCACGCGCGCCTGCTTGGCGCGCCAAGGGTCTCCACCGGGTCCGGGCGGGTAATGAAGGAGCGTGTGGTCGAAAACACTCCAAGGCCGTTACGCGGACATGGTGGCGCCATGACCAGCCGTGAGGGGAGACTGGCTAGGAGATCGTCCCGGCGCGAGCCACGCGCCGCCGGCGTACAAGGAGGCATCCGTGCCGCATGTCCTGGTCCTCAACGCGTCGTACGAGCCCCTCGGCGTCGTACCGCTCCGCCGCGCGCTCGTACTCGTCCTCGAGAACAAGGCCACGTGCCTCGAGGAGTCCGGCGCCTTTATGCACAGCGCAACACGTACTGTCGCCGCTCCCAGCGTCGTCCGGCTCAAGCGGTTCGTCCGGGTTCCCTACCGGGGGCCCGTTCCTCTGACCCGACGCGCACTGTTCGCCCGTGACGGCGGCCGGTGCATGTACTGCGGTGGCGTCGCAACCAGCGTCGACCACGTGATCCCGCGCAGCCGCGGGGGTCAGCACGCCTGGGAGAACGTGGTGGCGTCGTGCCGCCGCTGCAACCACACCAAGGCCGACCGGCACCTGGTGGAGATCGGCTGGCGCCTGCGCCACAAGCCGGCCCCACCGTCGGGCCTGGCCTGGCGCATCATCGGGACCGGGCATAGGGATCCGCGCTGGCTGCCGTACTTGCAGCCGTTCGGCGCGGACGAGGCCCTGGCCCGGATCGAAGGCATTTCAGCCTGACCATCGATCCGGGTTTTTGTGTGCCCAGTACGGAAGTAACGAGTTGGCCAATCAGGGGGCGTCACCTATTGACGCCCCCTTCTCGTGCGCCTTAAGTTCCTCGCACCCAATAGGAAACCTTCCTAACAGTACGAGGAGGCCGGTCCCCGCGATGGCTGCCACCCCCGGCACCCCCAGCGTGCTGCGCGCCATGAACGACCGCGCCGCGCTCGACCTTCTCGTCGCCCACGGCCCGCTCACCCGTACCCGGATCGGCGAGCTGACCGGCCTCTCCAAGCCGACCACCTCCCAGCTGCTCGGCCGGCTCGAAACCGCCGGGCTCGTACGGACCACCGGCAGCCAGAGCGGCCGCCCGGGGCCCAACGCCCTGCTGTACGAGATCGACCCGGGCGCAGGACACGTCGCCGCGCTCAGCGCCGACCCGACCGGCATCACCGCCGTCGTCGCCGACATCACCGGCGCCGAACGCGGTCGCCGCCGCATCGAGGCCGAGGCCGTACGCGAGGACGTGCGGCACCGCACCGCCCAGCTCGTCGCCGAGGCCACCGACGGGGCGCTGCGCCAGGCGGGGCTCGGGCACGGCGACCTGACCGCCACCGTCATCGGCACCCCCGGCGCGATCGACCCGCACACCGGACAGCTCCGCTACGCCCCCCACCTGCCGGGCTGGCACTCCCGCACGCTGCGCGACGACCTCGCCAAGGTGCTCGGCACCCCCGTCTCCATCGAGAACGACGTCAACCTCGCCGCGATCGCGGAGCAGTACGAGGGCGCCGCGCAGGACCACGACGACTTCGTGCTCGCGTACGTCGACGAGGGCGTGGGCGCCGCGATCGTGCTCGGCGGAACCCTGCTGCGCGGGGCGACCGGCGGGGCGGGCGAGATCGGCTATATGCCGCTGCCGGGGGCTCCCCTGGCGCGCGGCGGATCCGATGCCGTCGCCTGCTCGGACGGAGGCGGCGGGCTGCAGAGCCTCGTCGCCGCCGCCGCGGTCCGCGAACTCGCCGGTGGCGTCAAGGACTTGGGCGAGGCGATGAGCGACGACCGGGTCGTCGACGAGGTCGCTCAGCGGCTCGCCACCGGGCTCGCCGCCGTCGTCGCCGTCGTCGACCCCGAACTCGTCGTCCTGTCGGGGCAGGTGGCCCGGGCCGGCGGCGACACCCTGCGCGACCGGGTCGAGGAACATCTCACCGGACTCGCCCTGCCCCGCCCCCAGTTGCGCATCAGCGACCTGCCCGGCGACCCCATCCTCACCGGCGCCCTGCGCACCGCCCTCACCCAGGCCCGCGCCACCGTCTTCGACACCAGCACCCCCGCGTAACACCTCCCCCTCAGAAGACCCCAACCCCCGTACACGTAAAGGACGTTCGCCATGCCGCGATGGCGCATACCCCTGCGCGCGCCCGTAGGGCTCGCCGCGGCCGGACTGCTGCTCGCCGGCTGCGCCAATCCGAGTACCGGCAGCGCCGCCGACGACCCGACCAAGCCCGTGACGCTGAAGTTCTGGCACGGCTGGTCGGCGCCCGGCGAGGTGAAGGCGATCAACGACTCGATCGCCCGCTTCGAGAAGCTGCACCCGAACATCAAGGTGAAGGCCACCGGCAACGTCCCGGACGCCACCACCAATCAGGCCCTGCGGGCCGGTGGCGGCGAGGCCCCCGATGTCGTCTCCTCCTTCACCACGAACAATGTCGGCCAGTACTGCGACTCCGGCATGTGGGTCGACCTCGATCCGTTCATGAAGAAGACCGGACTCGACAAGAGCAAGGTGTTTCCCAAGTCGCTGCTCGACTACACGAGTTATCGCGGCAATCAGTGCGCCCTGCCGCTCCTCGCGGACGCCTTCGGCATGTACTACAACAAGGACGCCTTCAAGGAGGCGGGCATCGAGCGGCCACCGCGGACCATGTCCGAGTTCATCGCCGACTCCAAGAAGCTCACCGTCAAGGACGGGTCCTCGTACAAGCGCGTCGGTTTCATGCCGGACTTCCGGCTCTACCAGAACAGTCCGGACCGGCTTTTCGCCCAGTGGGGCCCCAAGTACTTCGACGCGAAGGGGAATTCGCGGCTCGCCGAAGAGCCGTCGTCGTACGAATTCTTCAAGACCGCCAGGAAGCTCAGGGACGCACAGGGAGGTTACAAGGCGCTGGAGCGGTTCCGGACCTCGTTCGGCGACGAGATGTCGAACCAGAACGCCTTCCTCAGCGGCAAGTTGGCCATGCACCTCGACGGTGAATGGCGCGGGCTCATGCTGAACGACGCCAAGGCCAAGTTCGACTGGGGCGTCGCGCCGCTGCCCGTCCCGGACGACCAGGCCGAGACGTACGGGCGCGGCTATCTGACCGGCACCGTCGCCGGCATCGCGCACAGCAGCAAGCACCAGAACGCCGCCTGGGAGCTGGTGAAATTCCTGACCGCCGACACCGACCAGGTCGTCAGGTTCGCCAACGCCATTCACAACGTGCCGTCCACCTTCGCCGCCCTCAAGTCGCCGAAATTGGACGCCGATCCGACGTTCCGCACCTTCCTCGGTATCGCGCAGAACAAGCACAGCCAGGTGATGCCGCCCTCCACGAACGGCGGCATGTACATCGCGCAGCTTCAGGACTTCAGTTACGGCGAGGAGGCCGGCGACGTCCACGACCTGAGGGGCGGCCTGCGGCGCCTCGACAAACTCATCGACGCCGACACCCTGCAGTCGCAGAACTGAGGAACGGGACATTCTCGTATGGCACTCACCCTTTCCAGGCCGGCGCGCCGCAGACTGCGCACCCTGGGCTTTCTCTCCCCCTGGCTGATCGGATTCAGCGCCTTCTTCGTCTATCCGCTGCTCGCCACCGTCTATTTCTCGTTCATGCACTACAACCAGATCAAGGCGCCCACCTTCGTGGGGCTGCGGAACTGGGTGTACGTGTTCCGGGACATGCCGCTGTTCGGGCCCGCCCTGTGGAACACGGTGTGGCTGGTCGTGGTGATGGTGGCGCTGCGGGTGGTCTTCGGTCTCTCGCTCGGGCTGCTCGTCACGAAGGTCAAGAGCGGCGTCGGGTTCTTCCGGACCGCTTTCTATCTTCCGTATCTGGCGCCGCCCGTCGCCGCGACCGTCGCCTTCGTCTTCCTGCTCAACCCGGGATCCGGCCCGGTCAACGAGATCCTCGCCAAGGTCGGCATCGACGGGCCCAACTGGTTCAACGACCCGTCCTGGGCCAAGCCCTCGCTCGTCCTGCTCTCGCTGTGGGGCATCGGCGACCTCATGGTCATCTTCATGGCCGCGCTGCTCGACGTACCGAAGGAGCAGTACGAGGCCGCCGAACTCGACGGCGCGGGGCCGCTGGCCAAGTTCCGCTACGTGACATGGCCGTCCATCACGCCGATCGTCATGTTCGCCGTGGTGACGGGCGTCGTGCAGACCATGCAGTACTACACGCAGGCCCTCGTCGCCGGAAAGATCGCCTCCGGCGTCTCGATCGGGCCCGGCAGCGTCATCCAGCCGGGATACCCCGACCACTCGACGCTCACCGTCCCGCAGCTCGTCTACTCGATGGGCTTCCAGAACTTCAACACCGGCGCGGCGTGCGTGCTCTCGCTCGTCCTGTTCGCCATTGCCATGGCCGTGACCACGCTGCTCATGCGCAAGCGCTCGGGTCTGCTCGCGGCGGAGGACTGATCGACATGACCACCACTACGACCTTCAGGCCGGGCCCCGCCGTCACCGCCGGGTCCGCACCCGAGCGCGGCCCCGCCGCACGACGCGCCCGCCGACAGCGGGTGCTGCACTGGATCGCCGTGCACAGCATCGCGATCGCGGTCGCGCTGCTCTTCGTCCTCCCCTTCGTGTTCGTCTTCCTGACGTCCGTGATGAGCGACGGCCAGGCGATGAGCGGCGACCTGTGGCCGGACTCCTGGCACTGGGAGAACTACAAGGCCGTCCTGGAGACGGACGGCTTCCTCGACTGGTGGAAGAACTCGCTGCTGTACGCGGGGCTCGGCACGCTGTTCACAGTGTGCTCGGCGATACCCGTCGCGTACGCGCTCGCCAAGTTCCGCTTCCGCGGGCGGCGCACGGCGATGATGCTCGTCATCTCGACGATGATGCTGCCGCCGCAGGTCATCGTGATCCCGATGTATCTGGTGTGGGCGCAGCAGTTCCATCTGTCAGGGTCGCTGTGGCCACTGATCATCCCGATGGCGTTCGGCGACGCGTACTCGATCTTCCTGCTCCGTCAGTTCCTGCTGACGATCCCGAAGGAGTACATCGAGTCGGCGAAGGTCGACGGCTGCGGCGAGCTGCGCACACTCCTGACGATCGTGGTGCCGATGGCCAAGCCGGGCATCGCCGCCGTCGCCCTCTTCCAGTTCTTCTACTGCTGGAACGACTACTTCGGGCCGCAGATCTACGCGGCCCAGAACCCGGCTTCCTGGACGCTGAGTTACGGCTTGGAGTCGTTCAAGTCCGCGCACAGCGTCAACTGGAATCTGACGATGGCGGCCACGCTGCTGGTGATGGCGCCGGTCTGCCTCGTCTTCTTCTTCGCACAAAAGGCCTTCGTCGAAGGCGTCACCCTCACCGGGGTCAAGGGCTAAGGACGGTTATTCGGTTATGAAGCTCGCTGTGGTCGGCGGAGGATCGACCTACACACCCGAACTCATCGACGGCTTCGCGCGGTTGCGGGACACGCTGCCGATCGAGGAGCTCGTGCTCGTCGACCCGGCCGCGGACCGCCTCGACCTGGTCGGCGGCCTCGCCCGCCGCATCTTCGCCAAGCAGGGGCACCCGGGCGTCATACGTACGACGTCGGACGTGGACGCGGGTGTCGCGGACGCCGACGCCGTCCTCCTCCAACTGCGCGTCGGCGGGCAGGCCGCGCGCAACCAGGACGAGACGTGGCCGCTGGACTGCGGCTGCGTCGGGCAGGAGACGACCGGCGCCGGCGGGCTCGCGAAGGCCATGCGGACCGTGCCCGTCGTCCTCGACATCGCCGAACGTGTGCGCCGCGCCAACCCGGACGCCTGGATCATCGACTTCACCAACCCGGTGGGCATCGTGACCCGCGCACTGCTTCAGGCGGGCCACAAGGCCGTCGGCCTGTGCAACGTCGCGATCGGATTCCAGCGGAAGTTCGCCCGGCTCCTGGACGTGGCGCCGCAGGAGGTGCACCTGGACCACGTCGGCCTCAACCACCTGACGTGGGAGCTGGGCGTACGGCTCGGCGGCCCCGAAGGCGAGAACCTGCTGCCCCGGCTGATCGCCGAACACGGCGACGCCATCGCCGAGGACCTGCACATGCCGCGCGCGGTCGTCGACCGCCTCGGCGTCGTCCCGTCCTACTACCTGCGCTACTACTACCAGCACGACGCGGTCGTACGAGAGCTGCGCACGAAGCCGTCACGCGCCTCTCAAGTGGCCGAGATGGAACGCGAGTTGCTGAAGATGTACGGCGACCCGACGCTCGACGAGAAGCCGGAGCTGCTCGCCAAGCGGGGCGGCGCCTTCTACAGCGAGGCGGCGGTCGACCTGGCCGCGTCACTGCTCGGCGGCGGAGGCTCCCCGCACCAGGTGGTGAACACGTACAACAACGGCACGCTCCCCTTCCTCCCCGACGACGCCGTCGTCGAGGTGCAGGCGGCGGTCGACGGCAAGGGCGCGCGCCCGCTGCCCGTCGGGAAGCTCGACCCCCTGTACGCGGGCCTCATCGCGAACGTCACCGCCTACGAGGACCTGGCCCTGGAGGCGGCCCTCAAGGGCGGCAGGGACCGCGTCTTCAACGCGCTGCTCGCGCACCCGCTCATCGGCCAGATCGAGTACGCCGACCAGCTCACCGACCAGTTGATCGCGCACAACCGGGAGCACCTCGCGTGGGCATGACCGTCCTTGCCATCGACGCGGGGAACAGCAAGACCGACGTCGCGGTGGTCGCGGCCGACGGCACCGTCGTCGGCGCGGCCCGCGGCGGCGGATTCCAGCCGCACCGGGCGAACGTGCAACCGGCCGTGGACGTCCTCGCGGAAGCGGTCGACCGGGCGTTCGCGCAGGCGGGCGTGGGCGCCGTCGACCATGTGTCGGCGTGCCTGGCCAACGCCGACCTGCCGGTGGAGGAGCGGGAGTTGGCGCGGGCGCTCACCGGGCGCCGCTGGGGCTCGGGCGTCGACGTGCGCAACGACACCTTCGCCGTGCTGCGCGCCGGGCTCCTGGAGGACGCCGAGCCGCGCGGCGTCGCCGTCGTGTGCGGGGCGGGCGTCAACTGCGCGGGGATGCTGCCCGACGGCCGCACGGCCCGGTTCCCCGCGATCGGCCGGCTCTCGGGTGACTGGGGCGGTGGTGGCGGCCTCGCGGAGGAGGCCATCTGGTTCGCCGCGCGCGCGGAGGACGGCCGCGGCGACCCCACGGCCCTGATGAGCGCGCTGCCCGCCCACTTCGGCCTCGACTCCATGTACGCCCTGATCGAGGCGGTGCACCTGGGCCACATCCCCGCCGCCCGCCGCCACGAACTCACTCCCGTCCTGTTCGCCACGGCAGCCGCGGGCGACGCGGTGGCCCGCTCCCTGGTCGAGCGGATGGCCGACGAGGTGGTGGCGATGGCCACGGTGGCACTGCGCCGCCTCGACCTCCTCGAAGAGGAGGTCCCGGTACTCCTGGGCGGCAGCGTCCTGGCAGCACAACACCCCCAACTGAACGACCGCATACGTACATTGCTGACAACCAGGGCCCCCCGCGCGATCCCCCGAGTGGTGACGGAACGCCCGGTACTGGGAGCAGCACTCCTGGGCCTGGACGCGACGGGAGCCCCACCCGAGGTGCACGCACGCACGCGAGCCCACTACGCCGTCTAAGCCCCGCCGGCGCTTGAGGCGCGGGGTCCGGGGCAGCGCCCCGCGACCCCAACCCCGCCGCCGCGAACACAAACAGGGAACCGAACCCCCCACCCTCACGTGTTCCACAGCGGAGCGCTTCCGCACAAGATCCAGGGAATGTCTGTGCGGATGTCAGTCGCGGAAGCGATACTTGCGACCGACGTACGACCATGGGGGAGGGTCGAAGTGACATACCCGTCGAACGGGAGCGTGGCGCCGCCGGAGCGTCCCGCCGCCGCGCCGTCGATGCCGGGCGTGCCACCGCAGGCGCAGCGGGGCGGCGGGCC
>NZ_JAOZYC010000195.1:0-37078 GCF_035798155.1 Streptomyces endophyticus
TCCAACAGCCCCACGACTGACGGCATCCGCGGCCTCCCCGGGAGCGATGACACGACAGGCCACCACTCCCACAACACAGCCACCCCTATGCCTGACCAGCCAAAACACCGCCCTCAGGTTCGGAACGACAACAACCACTCAGCTGTCTGGGTGGCGGGATTTGAACCCACGACCTCTTCGTCCCGAAGCAATCCGGCAGCTATTCCCTTGCCCTGCATCGAGATCTGTGGATGGCATCAGACCTGCGCGAGTGAGCGCTCGGGACGTCACACAGTGCTGTCTGGTGTCTGCTTCAGACCAGGCCCAGCGATGAAGTGAGAGTTACGGCCTGCTCCTTCACCGCGGATCAGTAGGCCATCCCGCTCCAAGCGCTCAAGTTGGCCACGTGCCCCCGTCGTGGTTAGTCCGGTGAGTAGGGCGTGGTCGCCTGAGGTGTAACGGTCGTGGATTGACAGCCACTTACGAGACACCGCTTCGGCGCCCGTGATGTCGGGTTTGATATAAGGAAGTACGCCGCGTCGTCGAAGTTCGTCACGGTCGGCAACAGCCTCAAGAGCTGCGACCGCAGCGTCTGAGAGAACCCAAACGTCCTTGTAGTGGGCTAGCAGTGGTTCGTCGCCTACTAGGCATTCAGCTGCTGCCTCCAAGGCTTCGGCTGTCTCGTCTGAGCTTCTTTGGAGAACCCCGGTAAGGCGCTCAGCTGTGACGAATGGCTCCCTCAGCAGTGTGTAGACGATGAGGGCCACCCTTACGTCTCGCTGCCGAATGTTGGGCTGGATGCGAGTTACGAGGTTCATCACGGGCAGGACGGGACGCCCCCCAGTGAGCCGTACCCGTACCCGGGGACCCTCCTCCTCGACCAACACTGGTGGCCGATGCCCCAGGGTGACCATGTCGCGGTACATGCGATCGACCCCGAGGCCCTGCTTCTCGACAAGGTGGAGAGCACGGAAGAGATCAGCTAGAGCGGGATATCGGGCGTAACGCTGCGTAAGCACATTGCCAGCGTTCATTCCTCCGACGAAGCCACCAGGGCTGACGACCTGCACTGCTGAGTCGGCATCAATCCAGGTGATCACGACTGGATCAGGCTGCATCCAATCCCGATGAACCACTCCGTTCAGGACGGCTTCTCGGACGGCCCCCTCTGGAAGCCGACGCACAGAGGTGACAGCGAAGCCCTGCCGGCCTTCAAGGCGTAGAGAGGTGTTCAAGGCGTCCAGTCGGTCCTCGACAGCAGCAACCTGCTCTAGGAGGCTCAATCCAGAGAGGTCGAGCGGGGGCAGCAGGACGTCTCCGCCCTCGACATCGATGGCTGACAGGGAGAGGTAGGTTCTGTCGGCGGGGCAGAAAGTCAGCGCTCCTGCCTGCGATAGTTTGCCGTCTGGGCGCAGTACGCCAAGTGAATTCAGCAGGTCGCGGACGGAGGCGCTGCGAGGGGTTGCTCCGGGACCGCTAGATGAGGAGAGGTAGCGCTGGGCAGCAGCGACGGCACCTGGTGAGACTTCAAGGTACGTGTGATCAGTGACCGCTGCCATAGGATCGTGGCCCGTCACGTTTTGGCGATGCAACCACCACTCTGCACGGTCGACAGGCTCGCAGTGGCCGCCTGCACGCCATCGGATCCGCCCCTTGAGGTCTTCGACCGGTTCCCTCGCCTCAGCCGCATATACGACGAGCAGCCGCATGCCGTCGACTGTGACCGCTTCGACAGCTGGTGCGAGACCCACACGCTCATAGATGCGGTGACGAAGCCAGTCTTCTTCAAGAGCGGCCCCGAGGAAACGCCCGGTCGAGTCCTCCACGCCGACGATCAAAGCCCCACCACCTGGCGTGTTCGCGAGGCATGCCACCTCACTGGCGAGCTGATCTGCGGCCGCCAGGTTCTGAGGCTTACCAGGCAGCAGGACACCGCCAGCGCCTCGTCGGCCGGCCTCTTCTTTGCAGTCGACGTGTTGGCGTTCAGCCTCATCAGGTAGTACGCCAGCATGCAGCTTGGCAAGCACCGCATCCACTTGCGTTCGCAGGCGAGCGCGTGCCGTAACAAGGTCTGACTCGGGACTGAAGGGCAACATCAGCGTGCCTCGCGACCTCTCGTTGCACTTTAGGGGCTGGCTAAAGTAAAGCACCTTCTAATCGAGGGGCCATGTGTTGCTCTTTAGAGACTCACCGGCTCTGTGGGGTGGGCCCTGCGCGTGAGCTGCGCCGGTGTTGGTTCGGTAAGAGGCAGAGCCTGCTAGGCGCAGCCTGCTGGTCATGTCACTGGTGCTTGAGTCTGGGCCCCACGAGGAATGCCCGCCTAGCCCAGTTGCATGATGGCTGCTACTCGCGAAAGGGGCTTCCCCGCCGGCCTACCTACAAGGGCAGTCTGGGTCTGGCGCTGCCTTGGGGAACATGTCAGGCGCGATGTCGAGGGCGGTGCCGATGTTGGACGGCCTGTCCCGTACCTCGTACGGCCTTCGTCCCATTCCCACCGTCTCATGCGGAGACTGCGACACGGAGAAGGCGCTCATGGACAAGCGCACGGGCAACGTTGGCGGAACGCCGAGATCTTGCTGATTAGCATCCGGCGGTCCCATCGACCAGGCCCAATGGGAGGCATGAAGATCGGGGAGCGCTGGGCCTATCGGACCAAGTCGAAGGAACTGGGCGGTGCCCTGCGTTGGGTGGAGATCGTCCGGGTGGGCGCCTCCGGCAGGTCAGGAATCCACGTGCGGTTCCCGGACGGTGATGAGGCCGGACTGCAGGAGTTGCAGGAGTGGCTCAGCGTAGGCTGTCTGGTCGAACTCTGGTCTGATGTCGACGGTTTCCGTGCGGATGACATGGCGGAGCTGGCCCTGGCCGAGGCGTCGAGTTGGTACGGGGGAGCGCCGTGTTCGATGCGGCGCGGATGATTCTGGGCTTCCGCCGTGCCGGCTGTGCACACCGGACAGGTCGTCGTGGAGGAACTGCCACGCAATGACTCCGCGCACTTCATCCGATTCCTGGCCCGCCTGGAGCGGTGCGTCCTGGCCGACCTGACCATCCATCTGGTCCTGGACAACGGCTCCTCGCACACCTCCGAAGCCACCCGGGCCTGGTTGAAGCGGCATCCGCGGATCGTGGCGCACTACACCCCCAAGCACGCCTCCTGGCTGAACCAGGTCGAGATCTACTTCTCCCTGTTGGCCCGCGCCGTCCTGCGACACGGCGATTTCGCCTCCCGTACCGACCTGCTGGACAAGGTCACCGACTTCGCCATCGTCCACAACGAGACGGCCTGCCCGTTCCGTTGGAACTACGATGGTCGGCCCCGCCAGACTGAGGACGACGATGCCGTCGCTGCGAAGGAACCGTGCCATGCCCGCTGACTCTGTCCTGCAGATCAAGGTCACCCTGGCCGACATTCGCCCGCCGATCTGGCGGCGGCTGCAGGTGCCGGCCGACCTCACGCTCGAACGCCTGCACCTGGTGATCCAGACGGCGATGGGCTGGGAGAACTGCCACATACACCTTTTCCAGACCTCGGCCGGGGACTACGGGCACCGGGACAGTGAGCTCGGTCACCGCGACGAACGCAAGGTCCCGCTCTACTCAGTCGCGCCCGCCGTCGGGGACAAGATCACCTACACCTACGACTTCGGTGACAACTGAGTCCACCGCATCGAAGTGGAAAAGGTGCTGCTCAAAGAATCGGGCACCGCCTATCCGCACTGCGTGACTGGGCGTCACACCTGCCCGCCCGAGGACTGCGGCGGCACATGGGGCAACGCGAACTCCATCGAGGCCATCACCGATCCTGGACACGAAGGGCACGCCGAACTCCTGGAGTGGGCCGGCGGCGCCATCGACCCCGACCAGTTCAACGTCGAGGACATCAACAAACGCCTTGCCGCCCGATAACCATCCGCGGAACTTCTGCGGCGCAGCACTAGTTCCCCGGACGGCTCGAACCGTTGTGCCGGGACGACCCGCCGCCGCCAGTGATATACGCGGCGGTGGCCCTCCGGCTTCGGCACGTAGACGGGCGCTCGACCCGGCTCAGAGCGGGGAGCCAGATTCCGGGGTCGGCTCCCCGATGGCTCCCAAGATAGGTTCGTAAACCACTCAGGGGCCTGACCCGCGATGCGGATCAGGCCCCTGACTTGGTGTTTCAGCTGTCGGGGTGGCGGGATTTGAACCCACGACCTCTTCGTCCCGAACGAAGCGCGCTGCCAAGCTGCGCCACACCCCGATGTCGTTGTTCCGTCTCCTGCAGTCCTGCAGGTCGCGGCGACGTCGTTTACTTTAGCGGACTGTCGGCCTGAGACGAAATCCGGTTTTCGGAAGGTCCCGTGCGCAGGGGCTCAGGGGCTCAGGGGCTCAGGGGGCCGCAGGCGCCAGCGTCAGCAGAGTCGCCTCGGGCGGGCAGGCGAAGCGGACCGGGGTGTAGCGGTTGGTGCCGCAGCCCGCCGAGACGTGGAGGTAGGACGTGTTCCCCTCCGCCTCGTGCGTGGACAGGCCCTTCACGCGGTCCGTGTCCAGGTCACAGTTGGTGACGAGGGCCCCGTAGAAGGGGATGCAGAGCTGGCCGCCGTGGGTGTGGCCCGCGAGGACCAGCGGGTAGCCGTCCGCGGTGAAGGCGTCCAGGGTGCGCAGGTACGGGGCGTGCACCACGCCCATCGAGAAGTCGGGACCCGCCACCGGGCCGCCGGCCACCTCCGCGTACCGGTCGCGCTTGATGTGCGGGTCGTCCAGGCCGGTGAGGCCGATCTCCACGCCCGCCACCTTCAGCGCGCCCCGCGTGTTCGTGAGGTTCTGCCAGCCCGCCGCGTCGAAGCCGTCGCGCAGGTCCTCCCACGGGTTGTGGATGGCGCCGACGATGGGCGCGTTGCCGTTCAGGCCGTGCTTGCCCGAGATCTGCTGCTTCAGGTAGCGGGCCGGGTTGAGGAGCTTGGGGCCGTAGTAGTCGTTGGACCCGAAGACGTACGCGCCGGGGAACTCCATCAGTGGGCCGAGCGCGTCGAGGACCTCGGGGACGCCCTCCGTGTCGGAGAGGTTGTCGCCCGTGTTGATGACGAAGTCGGGGCGCAGACCGGCCAGCGACTGCAGCCAGCGGCGCTTCTTGTTCTGCCCGCTCACCATGTGGATGTCGGAGACCTGCAGCACCCGCATCGGGCGCATTCCCGCAGGCAGGACGGGGATCGTGACCCGTCGCAGGCGGAAGGAGCGGGCTTCGAAGCCCGCCGAGTAGATCAGCCCGGCGGCGCCCGCCGCCGCGATGCCTGCCGTCACCTTCAGGGGAATCCCGTATCGAGCGCGCATGCTCCCATCGTGTCAGACGGGCAGCGCGGCGGAAATCGGCGGGCGTTGGGGTTCCGGTACCTGCGACAATCACGTCATGACCACGCTCAAGTCGAAGTTGCAGGACGACCTCAACGCCGCGATCAGGGAGCGCGATGAGCTGCGCTCCTCGACGCTCCGGCTGACCCTCTCCGCGATCACCAATCAGGAAGTCGCGGGCACGGAGAAGCGTGAGCTGAGCGACGACGAGGTGCAGAAGGTGATCGCCAAGGAGGCGAAGAAGCGCCGCGAGGCGGCCGAGGCCTTCGAGAAGGCGGGCCGCGCCGAGTCCGCGAGCCGTGAGGAGGCGGAGGGCGTGGTGCTCGCCGAGTACCTGCCGCAGCAGCTGTCCGACGCCGAGCTGGAGCAGATCGTCGCGCAGGCGGTCGAGGAGGCGAAGGCGGCCGGCGCCGAGGGGCCGAGGGCCATGGGCCAGGTCATGAAGATCGTGAAGCCGAAGGTCGCGGACCGCGCCGAGGGCGGCCGGGTGGCCTCCACGGTCAAGCGGCTGCTCGCGGGCTGACCACCGATACGAAGCACCGCTCGCTACGAAGCACCGCTCGCTACGAAGCACCGCTCGCTACGAAGCACCGATACGAGCCACCGCTACGAACCACGGAGAGGGCGCACCCCGCGCGGGGTGCGCCCTCTCCGTCGTGTCAGGGGTGCGAAGGCCTCAGCGGCCCCAACCGCCCCCGTGTCCGTTCCCGTTCCCGTTGTTGCCCCCGATGAGGTCCGGCGGGATCGAGATGTCGGGCAGCGGGTCGGCGTCGCCGTTGCCCCCGTCGTCCCCGGGCTCGGGCTTCTTGCCCTTGTCCCTGCCCTTGTCCTTCTTCTTGTCCGGGTCCGGGATGTTCACCTTGTTGAAGGTGGGCGCGTCCTTGCCGGACAGTGCGCCGTTCATCGCGTCGCGCCAGATCGGGCCCGGCGTGTCGGCGCCGAAGACCTTGGGGTGGAACTCGCCGCCGATGGTGATGTTGGTCATCTCGACGGCCTGCGAGGCGCTGCCGACCCAGACGGCGCCGGACAGGTTCGGCGTGTAGCCGGCGAACCAGGCGTTCTTACGGCCGTCGGTGGTACCGGTCTTACCGGCGTTGTCCCGGCCGGTGAGGCCGGCCGTCTTGCCCGTACCGGAGTCGACCACGCCACTGAGCAGCGTATTGATCTTGTCGGCGGTCGACTTCGACATCGCCCGCGAGCACTTCGACTTCGGCACGGAGAGCGCCTTGCCGTTGGGGTCGGTGATCGCGTCGATGGCGACGGGCGTGCAGTACGTGCCGCGGTTGGCGAACGCCGCGTACGCGGTGGCCATCGTCAGCGGCGAGAGACCCGTCGAGCCGAGGGTCATGGACGAGGGCACCTCGTCGACCTTCTTGCCGTTGCCCTGCACCACGCCCAGCTTGTCGGTCATCTTCACGACCGGGCACATGCCGATGTCGCCGATCATCTGCACGAAGTACGTGTTGATGGACTTGGCCATCGCCTCCTTGAGGCGGTACGGGCCGACCTCCGACTCGTTCTCGTTCTCCAGCTTGTAGCCGCCGTCGTTGACCCACGGCTTGCCGCTGCACGTCTGGACGCGGCTCGGGTACGGCATTTGGTAGGGCGCCGGGTACTGCTGCGTCACCGGCGTGCCCTTCTCCAGGGCCGCGGCCGCCACGAACGGCTTGAACGTCGAACCGGTCGGGAAGCCGAGGTTGGAGCCGCCATCCCGGTAGTTGACCGAGTAGTTCATCTCCGACTCGTTCTTGCTCGCGTCGGAGCCGTACGGCTTGGACTGGCCCATGCCGAGGACCTTGCCGGTGCCCGGTTCGACGAACGCGCCCGCCGCGTCGACCTTGTCCGACTGGTAGACGTGCCGCTTGACCGACTCCTGCACGGAGTCCTGCGTCTGCGGGTCGAGCGTCGTCTTCACCGTCAGGCCGCCGCGGTTCCAGACCTTGGCGCGGTCCTCGGACGTCTTGCCGAAGGCCGGGTTGTTGAGGAAGGAGTTCCTGACGTAGTTGCAGAAGAACGCCGCGCCGCGATCCGCGGTGATGCACCCGTTCTGCGGCCGACTGACCTTCAGGCCGATCGGCGTCTTCTTGGCCTTGGCGGCCTCGGCCTGCGTGATGTCGTGCGTCTCGGCCATCCGCTGCAGCACGATGTTGCGCCGCTTCTTCCCCTCGGCCTCGTCGTTGACGGGGTCGTAGCGGCTGGGCGACTGCACGATGCCGGCGAGCATCGCCGACTCCTGGATGTTCAGGTCCTTGGCCGGCTTGGAGAAGTAGCGCTGGGCCGCGGCCTCGACGCCGTAGGCCTGCTGCCCGAAGTACGTGATGTTCAGGTAGTTGTTGAGGATCTTCTTCTTGCCGACCTCGTTCTCCACCTGGATCGCGTACTTCAGCTCCTTGACCTTGCGGCCGATGGTCTGCTGAGTCGCCTGCGCCAGCTTGGTCGGGTCGTCGCCCGCCTCTTCCATGAAGACGTTCTTCACGTACTGCTGGGTGAGGGTGGAGGCGCCCTGCGAGACGCCGCCGTTCTGCGCGTTGGCGTTGATCGCGCGCAGGATGCCCTTGGCGTCGACGGCGCCGTGCTCGTAGAACCGCGAGTCCTCGATCGCGACGATCGCCTTCTGCATATAGGGCGAGATGTCGTCGAGCTTCACGACCGTGCGGTCGCGCGAGTAGACGGTCGCGATCTTCCCGCCCTCGTTGTCCAGGATCGTGGTGCGCTGGCTCAGCGGCGGGGTCTTCAACGTCGCCGGGATCTCGTCGAACCCCTCGACCGAGCCCTTGGCCGCGAGGCCGAGCGCGCCTGCCGCGGGCAGGGCGATCCCCGCCAGCACGGCTCCGGCGAGCACGCTGACTCCGAGGAACTTGGCGGCCTGTTGGGCCGGCGACAGACCGCCGCCACCGCCTGAGCGCTTCTTTCCCATACGGGGCAGCCTACGTGTCGATTCTCCGGACAGCCGTATATGCCTTGGCCTAAGCTGCACTCAACTGTCACAGCAGTGCGGTCTCGTATCAAGATGCGGGACGATCCCGAATCGTTCCCGGTACGTATGAAGTGCCTCTTGTAGTCATTCCCGGGCCCTTTCGCGGAGCTTCGCGTAGGGCTCAGGGGGTGTCCGAATTCGCCTTGTGTGTCACTCGACGCCCGTTGTGACTCAAGTGAACTGTCCCGGTTTGCCGGGGTTGTTACGCATGTCCTCCGGTCACTCCGTCGGGTGATCTGCCGCTTACGCATAGTCCGTTCGGACCATTCAAGATTGGGCCCGAAGGGGGTGTTGCGCTGTGCCCACCTTCCGTAACGTCCTCAACTGGCGGCGGTGAATATGCCGCTGCCGCCGTGGGGGAGCCTCGATTCGGGAGAGGACGGCGCCGGTATGGGCTGGGTAGTCGACTGGAGTGCGCAGGCGGCCTGCCGCACTACCGATCCGGACGAACTGTTCGTTCAAGGAGCAGCGCAGAACCGGGCGAAGGCGGTGTGCACGGGATGCCCCGTGCGGACCGAGTGCCTGGCGGACGCGCTGGACAATCGCGTCGAGTTCGGCGTGTGGGGTGGCATGACGGAACGGGAGCGTCGCGCGTTGCTGCGCAGGCGTCCGACGGTCACTTCATGGCGCACGCTGCTTGAGACGGCGCGTACGGAGTACGAGCGCGGCGCGGGCCTGCTGCCCGTGGAGCTGGAGAACGACGAGACGTACGAGAGGTACGCGGCCGTCGGATAGTCGGCGCGCGCACCACCGTCCTTCGGAACTGTCCGTCGGACCACGGAGACGTACGGCTCACGCTCCGGCCGGAGTGCCACCGGCCGCGAGCCGCTCTCCGATGTCCCTGAGGCCCGTCAGGTCGTGTACGTCACCGGGCAGGGCCGCGACCTCGGTCACGGCGACCTCGGGATGCAGCGCGGTGAAGCGGTCACGCGTGCGCTGTTCGCGCGCGACCATCTGCATGCGCTCCGCGTGCAACCGCAGCAGTCCCGCGGTCAGTTGCTCAATGCCGGGTTCGGCCGTGGGGTCGGCCTCGGATGCCTCGGGGGATGCCTCGGGGGATGTCTCGGGGGGTGCCTCGGGAGTGGCACGATCCTGTTCCTTCCCGCCCGCCTGATCCACAATGCCGCGCTCGTCAAGATTTTCTGCGGCGGCAAGCGCCCGCTCAGCCGAAAGCCGGCTCGCGCCGCTGCCGTGCACCCGGTTCAGTACGAGCCCGGCCAGCGGCATCTTCTCGGCCGCCAGCCGCTCCACGAAGTACGCGGCCTCGCGCAGCGCGTCCCGCTCGGGCGCGGCGACCACGAGGAACGCGGTGCCGGGCGCCTGCAACAGCTTGTACGTGGCGTCCGCGCGCGTACGGAAGCCGCCGAACGTCGTGTCCATCGCGGCCACGAACGTCTGCACGTCGCGCAGGAGTTGACCGCCGAGCAGCTTGCCGAGCGTGCCGGTCATCATCGACATGCCGACGTTCAGGAACTTCATGCCCGCGCGGCCACCGACCTTCGCGGGCGCCATGAGCAGCCGGATCAGCTTCCCGTCGAGGAAGGATCCGAGCCGGGTGGGCGCGTCCAGGAAGTCGAGCGCGGAGCGCGAGGGCGGGGTGTCGACGACGATCAGGTCCCACTCGTCGCGCGAGCGCAGCTGGCCCAGCTTCTCCATCGCCATGTACTCCTGCGTGCCCGCGAAGCCCGCAGAAAGCGACTGGTAGAAGGGGTTGCCCAGGATCGCCTTCGCGCGCTCCTCGTCCGCGTGCGCCTCGACGATCTCGTCGAAGGTGCGCTTCATGTCGAGCATCATCGCGTGCAGCTCGCCGCCCGAGCCGTTGTCGATGTCCTTCACCCGGCGCGGGGTGTTGTCCAGCGAGTCGATGCCCATGGACTGGGCGAGCCTGCGGGCGGGGTCGATGGTGAGGACGACGACCTTGCGGCCGCGCTCGGCGGCGCGCAGCCCGAGGGCGGCGGCCGTGGTGGTCTTGCCGACGCCGCCGCTGCCGCAGCACACCACGATGCGGGTCTGCGGGTCGTCGAGCAGCGGGTCCACGTCGAGCGTGCCCTCAGGGGTCAGCGTCATGAAAGGCGTCCCGTCCTCGATGCGGTTCCCTGAATCCCTTGCTGTCGCAGTTCCTCGGCGAGTGTGTAGAGCCCGGAGAGGTCCAGGCCCTCGGTGAGCAGCGGCAGTTCGTGCAGCGGCAGGTCCGCCTCGGCGAGCTGGTCGCGCTGGGCGCGCTCCAGGGCATAGCGCTCGGCGTACTCCCCGGCCTGCGCGAGCAGCGGGCCGACGAGCCGCTTGGCGCTGCCGAGCCCGGCGGCCGCCAGGGCCTCGGTGACCGCGGGGCGGACCCCGCCGTCGGAGGCCAGTGCCAGGGCGGGTTCCCCGAGAAGCGCGGGTCGCACCATGTTCACCATGATCCGTCCGACGGGCAGCTTCGCGGCGCGCAGCTCGGCGACCCCGTCGAGGGTCTCCTGCACCGGCATCTCCTCAAGGAGGGTGACCAAGTGCACCGCGGTCTCACGGGACTTGAGGACCCGCATCACCGCCTGCGCCTGATTGTGTATCGGGCCCATCTTGGCGAGCCCCGCCACCTCGTCGTTCACGTTGAGGAACCGGGTGATGCGGCCGGTGGGCGGCGCGTCCATCACCACGTAGTCGTAGATGTAGCGCCCCTGCTTGTCCTTGCGGCGGACCGCTTCGCAGGCCTTGCCCGTCAGGAGTACGTCCCGCAGGCCCGGCGCGACGGTCGTCGCGAAGTCGATCGCGCCCAGCTTCTTCAGGGCGCGGCCCGCGCCGCCCAGCTTGTAGAACATCTGGAGGTAGTCCAGAAGCGCCAGTTCGGGATCGATGGCCAGCGCGAACACCTCCCCTCCACCGGGCGCGACGGCGATCTTCCGCTCCTCGTAGGGGAGCGCCTCCGTCTCGAAGAGTTGTGCGATGCCCTGTCTGCCCTCCACCTCCACGAGGAGAGTGCGCTTTCCCTCGGTCGCGAGGGCGAGCGCGAGTGCAGCGGCGACCGTGGTCTTTCCGGTCCCGCCCTTGCCGCTGACGACCTGGAGCCTGCTCACGTATTCGAGCCTAACCAGTAGGTCGGACATCCACGCAGCAGCCTCCGGAACGCTTCGGCCATGTCCGGCGGATACAGTCGGGCCCATGGCAATGAAGTGGGAATACGCGACCGTGCCGCTCCTCGTGCACGCGACGAAGCAGATCCTGGACACCTGGGGCGAGGACGGCTGGGAGCTGGTCCAGGTCGTGCCGGGGCCGAACAACCCCGAGCAGCTGGTGGCTTACCTGAAGCGCGAGAAGCAGGCGTGAGCGGCGTCGTCGACGCGCGGCTCGCCGAGCTCGGCCTGACGCTGCCGCCGGTGGTCCCTCCGGTCGCCGCGTACCAGCCGGCCGTGCAGTCCGGCGTGTACGTGTACACGGCGGGGCAGCTGCCCATGGTCGACGGCAAGCTGCCGCTGACCGGCAAGGTCGGCGACGAGGTCACCGACGAGCAGGCCAAGGACCTGGCCCGCACCTGCGCGCTGAACGCGCTCGCGGCGGTCAAATCCGTCGCCGGTGACCTGGACCGCATCGCGCGTGTCGTGAAGGTCGTCGGCTTCGTGGCCTCCGCCACCGACTTCACCGGCCAGCCCGGCGTCATCAACGGCGCGAGCGAGCTGCTCGGCGAGGTCCTCGGCGAGAAGGGCGTGCACGCGCGCAGCGCCGTGGGCGTGGCCGTGCTGCCGCTGGACGCGCCGGTCGAGGTCGAGATCCAGGTGGAGCTGACCTCCGAGGCCTGAGCTGCCGTTCTTGCACGAGAGGCCGTCCACGATCTTCGTCGTGGGCGGCCTCTCGAACATCTGGGTGACACGAGATAGCCTCCCGCCATGTCCAACGGCCAGTGGTACCCGCCCGAGTGGCCGGAACGTATCCGTGCCCTCACCGACGGCACGCTCACGCCCGCGACTCCGCGCCGCGCGGCCACCGTGATGCTGCTCAGAGACGCCTCGCCCGGTGGCCCCGAGGTCCACATGCTGCGCAGACGTGCGTCGATGAAGTTCGCGGCCGGTGCCTACGCGTATCCGGGTGGCGGCGTCGACTCCCGTGACGACGACCGGCTGGTCCGCTGGGCGGGCCCCACGCGCGCGGAGTGGGCAGGGCGGCTCGGGGTGCCCGAGTTGGAGGCCCAGGCGATCGTCTGCGCCGCCGTGCGGGAGACGTTCGAGGAGGCGGGCGTGCTGCTCGCCGGGCCGACCCCGGACACCGTCGTCGACGACACGACGGGTGAGCAGTGGCAGGCCGACCGGCAGGCGCTGATCGACCGGGACCTGTCCTTCGCCGGGTTCCTGGAGAACCGCGGACTGGTGCTGCGCTCCGACCTGCTCGGCGCGTGGGCCCGCTGGATCACCCCCGAGTTCGAGCCGCGCCGCTACGACACGTGGTTCTTCGTGGCCGCGCTCCCCGCGGGCCAGCGCACCAGCGACGACTCCTCCGAGGCCGACCGCACGGTGTGGATCATGCCGGGGCGGGCCGCGGCGGAGTACGACCGGGGCGAGCTGACGATGATGCCGCCGACGATCGCGACGCTGCGCACCCTGGAGGCGTACGACGACGTGCGCGGCGCCCTCGCGGGGGCGGCGGGCCGCGACCTCACTCCCGTACTCGCACGGGCGCGCATGGAGGAG
Organism: Streptomyces endophyticus; assembly: GCF_035798155.1. Lineage (NCBI taxonomy): Bacteria > Bacillati > Actinomycetota > Actinomycetes > Kitasatosporales > Streptomycetaceae > Streptomyces > Streptomyces endophyticus. Next base: position 12,940 of record NZ_JAOZYC010000195.1, read on the forward strand.
GACGAGCTGGTGCTGTCCTGGCCGGGACACGACGAGTTCACCAAGCACATCCCGACCGGGAAGAGCGACAGGAACGGGGGAGCCTCCTCATGACCGAAGCCGCGGCCCTGCCCGGCCAGCCGCGCGGCGGGGTCCTCTCGGGGCCCGCCACCGCCCGCGCGGTCAACGTCCTGGCGCCCAACCCGTCCGCGATGACCCTCGACGGCACCAACACCTGGATCGTCGCCGAACCGGACAGCGACCTCGCCGTCGTCATCGACCCCGGCCCGCTGGACGACGAGCACCTGCACGCCGTCCTTGACCTCGCCGAGAAGGCGGGCAAGAGGATCGCGCTCACCCTCCTCACGCACGGGCACCCGGACCACGCCGAAGGGGCGGGCCGGTTCGCCGAGTTGACGGGGACGAAGGTGCGGGCGCTCGACCCGGCGCTGCGGCTCGGCGACGAGGGCCTGGCCGCCGGTGACGTGATCACCACGGGCGGCCTGGAGCTGCGCGTCGTGCCCACCCCGGGGCACACCGCCGACTCCCTGTGCTTCCATCTCCCGGCGGACCAGGCCGTGTTGACCGGCGACACGATCCTCGGGCGCGGCACGACCGTGGTCGCCCACCCGGACGGCCGCCTCGGCGACTACCTGGACTCACTGCGCCGGCTGCGCTCCCTGACGGTCGACGACGGGGTGCACACGGTGCTGCCGGGCCACGGTCCGGTCCTCGAGGACGCCCAGGGCGCCGTCGAGTTCTACCTGGCACACCGCGCGGGCCGGCTCGCGCAGGTGGAGACCGCCGTCGAGAACGGGTACGTGGCCGCGCCCGACGTCGTGACGCACGTCTACGCGGACGTGGACCGGTCCCTGTGGCCCGCGGCCGAACTGAGTGTCCGAGCCCAACTCGACTACCTGCGGGAACACGGCCTGATCTAGAGCGGCCGCGGGGGCGTGCGCAGTTCAAGCCCCCGCGGCGATTGAGCGGCGGGGTCCGGGGCAGAGCCCCGAGGCCGCAACCGACGCCGGGCCCAAGGTCGCGGGGCCCCGCCCCTCACTCGCCGCCGCTTGGGCTCACCCACTCGATGCCCAGCTCGGAGAGCCTCGGCGGATCCGCGATGATGTCGACGCCGACGACCTTGCCGTCCCGGAACGTGAAGGCGAGCACCGCGACGACCTGCCCGCGGGGCGCCTGCACGATGCCGAGCCCGTCGCCGACGAACGCCGGCTGCGCGGCCTGCGCCAGCTTCCCGTAGAACGCGGCCTGCTTGGCCACCGCCAGGCTGCCGCGCAGCAGCCCGGAGGCGGTGCCGCTGCCCGCGTCGACCCGCAACAGGACGTCCGGGTCGAGGAGTTCGAGCAGCGCCTCGAAGTCGCCCGCGCGCGTGGCGGCCAGCCAGGCGCCGACGACCTCGCGCTGCCGGGCCAGCGGGGTGTTCCGGGGCGCGGTCGCCCCCTGCACCCGGCGCCGCGCCCTGCTCGCCAGCTGCCGGGTCGCCGCGGGGGTGCGCTCCACGATGGGGGCGAGCTCCTCGAACGGCACCGCGAACATGTCGTGCAGCACGAAGGCGAGGCGCTCGGCGGGCGCGAGGGTGTCGAGCACGACGAGCAGCGCGAGCCCCACGGAGTCCGCGAGTTCGGCCTCGTGGACGGGGTCGGCGGGACGGATCACCGGGTCGGGGACGCGGGTCTCGGCGGGCCCGTCCTCCAGGGGCTCCTCGCGGCGCGCCGTGCGGGTGCGCAGCATGTCCAGGCAGATCCGCCCGACGACGGTGGTCAGCCAGCCGCTCAGGTTCCGTACGTCGGCGGTGTCCGCGCGCTGCAGCCGCAGCCACCCCTCCTGCACGGCGTCCTCGGCCTCGCTCAGCGAACCGAGCATCCGGTACGCCACGGAGCGCAGCCGCCCGCGCTCCTCCTCGAAACGGGTGACGAGATCGGCCGGCTGTGTCATGAAGGGCTCCCCTTTGTGCCTCTACTTGTGCCTCTACGTAGACGGGTCCCGCCACGAGGTGTGGCGGGACCCGTCTACGTAAGCGTGTGGTGTCAGCGCGAGCGCTTCGCGAGGCGCTCCACGTCCAGGAGGATCACGGCGCGGGCCTCCAGGCGGAGCCAGCCGCGGCCCGCGAAGTCCGCGAGCGCCTTGTTGACCGTCTCGCGGGAGGCGCCGACCAGCTGGGCCAGCTCTTCCTGCGTCAGGTCGTGCACGACGTGGATGCCCTCCTCGGACTGCACGCCGAAGCGGCGCGACAGGTCGAGGAGCGCGCGGGCCACACGGCCGGGCACGTCGGAGAAGACCAGGTCGGACATCTGGTCGTTGGTCTTGCGCAGGCGCCGGGCGACGGCGCGCAGCAGTGCCGTGGCCACCTCGGGCCGGACGTTCAGCCAGGGCTGGAGGTCTCCGTGGCCGAGGCCGAGGAGCTTGACCTCGGTGAGGGCGCTGGCGGTGGCGGTGCGGGGGCCCGGGTCGAACAGCGACAGCTCGCCGATCAGCTCGCCGGGGCCGAGGACGGCGAGCATGTTCTCGCGCCCGTCGGGGGAAGTGCGGTGGAGCTTCACCTTGCCCTCGGTGACCACGTACAGGCGGTCTCCGGGGTCGCCCTCGTGGAACAGGGCGTCGCCGCGTGCGAGGGTCACCTCACTCATGGAGGCGCGGAGCTCCGCGGCCTGCTCGTCATCGAGCGCCGCGAAGAGCGGGGCGCGCCGCAGAACGTCGTCCACGAGTTTCTCTCCTATGTCGCCTGCATCGGGTGTGGGACGGATCGAATCGACCGGATCGCCCCGGTTGTCGATCATTTCCACTGCCCATTTTGCCGGACGGTCCAAACAGTGTGATCAGTCACTCGTACACAAGTCTGCCGCACCCGCGCCACAACCCGAGGGGGAGGGGGCCAATCGTGGAGCGATCCGGCGGCTTCGGGGCGGATGTCAGTGCCGGGCTTTAGGCTGGCCGAGTGTTCAAAATGCCGGTGAGAGCGCAGGCGAAGGGGGTCGTGGCGGTGGCGAGCGATCTCTATTCTGCTGTGGGCGAACAGGCGCAGAAAGGTGCCCCCGAGGCCGTGACCAGGGCGCTGACGGCGTCCCCGGTGAGCGTGACCGGGGCCGCGCCCGTACTCAAGTCCGTGTCCGTACTGGGGAAGGCCGCCTAGCCGATGTCCGCGCCCGCGAAGAAGCCCGCAGCGAAAGCGAAGAAGACGGCCGCACGCCCGGAGACGCACACGGCGCTCGTCCGCCGTGCCCGGAAGATCAACCGTGAGCTCGCGGAGGTGTACCCGTACGCCCACCCGGAGCTGGACTTCGAGAACCCCTTCCAGCTCCTGGTGGCGACGGTCATGTCGGCCCAGACGACGGACCTGCGGGTCAACCAGACGACGCCGGCCCTGTTCGCGAAGTACCCGACCCCTGAGGACCTGGCCGCGGCCAACCCGGAGGAGGTCGAGGAGCTGATCCGGCCGACCGGCTTCTTTCGCGCCAAGACGCGCTCGATCATGGGCCTGGCCAAGGCGCTGGGCGAGGACTTCGGCGGCGAGGTGCCCGGCCGCCTCGAAGACCTGGTCAAGCTGCCCGGCGTGGGCCGCAAGACCGCCTTCGTGGTGCTCGGGAACGCGTTCGGGAGGCCCGGCATCACCGTCGACACGCACTTCGGCCGCCTGGTGCGCCGCTGGAAGTGGACCGACGAGACGGACCCCGACAAGGTCGAGGCGGCCGTCGGCGCGCTCTTCCCGAAGAGCGACTGGACCCAGCTCAGTCACAACGTGATCTTCCACGGCCGGCGCATCTGCCACGCCCGCAAGCCGGCCTGCGGCGCCTGCCCGATCGCCCCGCTCTGCCCGGCGTACGGGGAGGGCGAGACGGACCCGCAGAAGGCGGAGAAGCTGCTCAAGTACGAGAAGGGCGGCTTCCCCGGCCAGCGCCTCAAGCCCCCGCAGTCCTACCTGGACGCGGGCGGCCTCCCGGCGCCGCCCCTGACCGGCCGGGAGTCGTGACGGACCGCATCGGAGGGCCCTGGGCCCAGCACACCGCGAGGGGGCGGCGATGAAGCACGTGAGCGAGATCGGCGGGATGAGCGGCGGGGCGAAGGGGGCGGCCGGGGCGGACGGCACGGCGGGGGCGCACGGACCGGGTGGCCTGCCTGCCTCCGATGTGACGCTCCGCACCGAGGGACTGCCCGCCTGGCTGACCCCCGTGGCCGACGCCGCAGGCACCGTCCGTGGTGAGCAGCTCAGCCGCTTCCTGCCGCCGGAGAGCGGGGCCGGTCGGCAGTCCGCCGTGCTGGTCCTCTTCGGCGAGGGGGAGCGCGGGCCCGAGCTGTTGCTCATGGAGCGCGCGGGCTCGCTCAGATCCCATGCGGGCCAGCCCTCGTTCCCCGGCGGCGCCCTCGACCCGCAGGACGGCGACCCGCTCGGCGAAGGGCCGCTGCACGCCGCCCTGCGGGAGGCCTGGGAGGAGACAGGGCTTGACCCGGGCGGCGTCCAGCTCTTCGGCGTGCTGCCGAAGCTGTACATCCCGGTGAGCAGCTTCGTCGTCACGCCCGTACTGGGTTGGTGGCGGGTGCCCTCACCCGTCGCGGCGGTCGACCCGGCGGAGACGGCGCGTGTCTTCACGGTCCCCGTGGCGGATCTCACGGACCCGGAGAACCGGGCGACGACGGTCCACCCGAGCGGCCACAAGGGCCCGGCCTTCCTGGTGGAATCGGCTCTGGTCTGGGGGTTCACCGCGGGCGTGATCGACCGGCTGCTGCACTACGCGGGGTGGGAGCGCCCCTGGGACCGATCAAATACGGTCCCACTCGATTGGCGGTCGTGACAGGGTGGTCGCCGTGAATCACGAGCACAGGCCGACAGGGGCGAGGCGAGATGCAAGGCGGGGCGTGAATCGGTGAACGTGCTGGACTTCCTGCTGCTCGCAGCGGCCGTGTGGTTCGCGATCGTCGGCTACCGCCAGGGTTTCGTCGTCGGCATCCTGTCGGTGATCGGATTCCTCGGCGGCGGCCTCGTCGCGGTCTATGCACTGCCCCTCCTGTGGGACGCGATCACCAGTGACGCGGAGGTCACCACGACCGCCGCGGTCGTCGCCGTGGTCGTCGTGATCGTCTGCGCCTCCGTCGGACAGGCCTTCACCACGCACTTGGGCAACAAGCTGCGCAGATACATCACTTGGTCCCCGGCCCGCGCGCTCGACGCGACGGGCGGCGCGGTGGTCAACGTGGCGGCGATGCTCCTGGTCGCCTGGCTGATAGGTTCCGCGCTGGCCGGCACCACGCTGCCCACGCTCGGCAAGGAAGTACGCAACTCGAAGGTGCTGCTGGGCGTTTCGCAGGCGCTGCCCACGCAGGCGGACACCTGGTTCGCGGACTTCTCCTCGACCCTCGCGCAGAACGGGTTCCCGCAGGTCTTCAGCCCGTTCGCGAACGAGCCGATCGCCGACGTGAAGCCGCCGGACCCGGCGCTCGCGGGCAGCCAGGTGGCGCTCAACGCGAAGCGTTCCATCGTCAAGGTCGTGGGCCAGGCGCCCAGTTGCGGCAAGGTCCTCGAAGGCACCGGCTTCGTGTTCTCCGACCGCCGCGTGATGACGAACGCGCATGTGGTCGGCGGCGTCGACGAACCCACCGTCCAAATAGGCGGCGAGGGCGTGAAGTACGACGCGAAGGTCGTGCTCTACGACTGGAAGCGCGACATCGCGGTCCTGGACGTGCCGGCGCTGAAGGCGCCCCCGCTCCAGTTCACGGAGACCGACGCGCAGCGCGGCGGCGGCGCGATCGTCGCGGGCTTCCCGGAGAACGGCGCGTACGATGTCCGCCCCGCGCGCGTACGCGGCCGCATCACGGCGAACGGCCCGGACATCTACCACCGCGGCACCGTGCGCCGCGACGTGTACTCGCTGTTCGCGACGGTCCGTCAGGGCAACTCCGGCGGACCGCTGCTCACCCCGGGCGGCCAGGTCTACGGCGTGGTGTTCGCCAAGTCGCTCGACGACTCGGAGACGGGTTACGCGCTGTCCGGCGACGAGATCAGCACCGACATCGCGCGTGGCCGCGCGGCCAACCAGCAGGTCGACACGGACGCCTGCGCGCTGTAGCCGACCGGCCGTGGAAACCGGCGAAACCGCCTGGCACGGAAGGGCTGTTCAGCCCCGCCCGCCGTGCCTTATCCGCGCGGACACCCACCGGGCCCGGCGCCGCAGGATACGAGGAATGCCCAGCCGGGGATCGTGCGCCGGCCAGCCGTCCGGCGCCCCCCTCCGGGGAGAGCCCAGCGTCATCGCTGGGCGGCGATTGCGTGCTGCGTCACTGTAGTCGTGCGTCCAGCCCATACCCCGACGTGTGCCCCTGCCCCATGGTCGGTAACCGCCCTCACGCTCCCCAAATTGGCGTATGCGCCGGGCAATTGGCCGTTCGAAGCACAGGTGTTCCCCTCGGCATTCCCACACCACATCAGGCTCACCGATCCGGTTCGGGATCCTTCAGCCAGTTGACCAGTTCCTTGGAGAACGCGACCGGATCCTCCTCGTGCGGGAAGTGTCCCAGGCCGTCGAAGAGGCGCCAGCGGTACGGGGCTTCCACGTACTCGCCCGAGCCCGCCGCGCTGCGTGTGCGCATCACCGGGTCGAGGGAGCCGTGCACATGGAGCGTCGGCACGCGCACGGGGCGCTTCATCCGCCGGTTGAACTGGATCCCGTCGGGGCGCGCGAGGGAGCGCACCATCCACCGGTACGGCTCGATCGAGCAGTGCGCGGTCGACGGGATGCACATGGCCTGCCGGTACGTCCGCACGGTCGCGTCGTCGGGCTGGTGCGGCCCCGACCAGTCCCGGACCAGCTTGCCCACCAACTCGCCGTCGTTCGCGAGGAGCTGACGCTCGGGCAGCCAGGGCCGCTGGAAACCCCACACGTACGATCCCGACCGCGACTGCCGGTAGTCCGCCAGCATCGCCGAGCGCCACCGGCGCGGATGCGGCATCGAGGAGACCACGAGCCGGCGCACCAGCTTGGGCCGCATCACGGCCGCGGTCCAGGCGAGATATCCGCCGAGGTCATGGCCCACGAGCGCCGCGTCGGGCTCGCCCAGGGACCGGATCACGCCCGTGATGTCGAGCGCGAGGTTCGCCGGGTCGTAACCCCGCGGCGTACGGTCGCTGCCGCCCACCCCCCGCAGGTCCATCGCCACGGCCCTGAAGCCCGCGTCGGCGAGCGCGGCGAGCTGATGCCGCCACGTCCACCAGAACTGCGGGAAGCCGTGCAGGAGCAGGACCAGCGGCCCGTCCCCCATCTCGGCGATGTGGAAGCGCGCGCCGTTGGCCGCGACGTCCCGGTGGGTCACCTTGTGCCCGCCGGGAACGTCGAGGAGCACGAAGGACGCGGGCGGCTGGGCCGAAGGAGTGGCAGGGTCCGTCATGAAGACGAGCGTGCCACAGCCTCGATGGCCTTCGTGTCCTGCCCGTGCGCGCTCACCTCACGGGGGTGCGGCTTGGCGTTCTGCAGTACGCCGGCCGTTTCCTTGAACGAGGCGGCGGTCTTCTGCGGACCCTTGCCCTTCGCGGCCTTCTTGGCGAACGCGATGCCGACGAGCGCGAGCAGCCCGGCGAGGACACAGCTCGCGGCGAACGACAGCAGGAAGCACCAGGCGAGGTTCCAGCCGCCCTCGCCGTTGTGACCGCCGGTCCACGAGTTGATCCCGTACGCGAGCGCGAAGCTCAGCATCGGCAGCGAGAAGGTGAGGACCACCCCCGCCGCGGCGAGCGCACCGCCGCTGACGGCGCCCCGCTTCACATCCCGCTTGAGCTGCGCCTTGGCCAGCGCGATCTCGTCGTGCACCAGCGCGGACATCTCGGCCGTCGCCGATGCGAACAGCTGGCCGACGCTGCGTTCGGCGCCGACCGGGTTGTCGTCGGGTGCGCTCATCGCGTACTCCCCTGTTCTTCTGTGGCTGCTTCGTTTGCGCGTACTGCGCGGATTCTCCGTCAGATCATGCCGGACGCTCGTCCTCGCCGCCTGCCCCGGCCGCCACTTGCGCAAGCCTGCGGTGTTCCGCGGCCTTCCGCTCGTAGATCTCGGCCATCCGAAGGTGGTACTCCGGTTTGTCCTGTTCGTAGATGTCGGGGATGCCGTCGAGGTCCTCGTCGCGGTTCTCGGTCTCGTACAGGGCCCGGTACTTGGCGTTCCGTATCTTCAGCAGCACGCTTGAGATCACCGCCGCGATCAGCGAGCCCATCAGCACGGCTGCCTTGATCTCGTCCGTCAGCAACGGATCGTCGGTGAAGGCGAGTTCCCCGATGAGCAGCGAGACCGTGAAGCCGATGCCGGCGAGGGAGGCCACCGCGAAGACGTCGGGCCAGGCCAGTTCGTCGGAGAGCGAGGCCTTGGTGAACCGGGCGGTCAGCCACGTACCGCCGAAGATCCCGACGGCCTTGCCGAGGACGAGACCCAGCACCACGCCCAGCGTCTCCGGCTTGGTGAACACGTCTCCGATGGCCCCGCCCGACACCGCGACACCGGCGCTGAACAGCGCGAACAGCGGCACCGCGAGTCCCGCGGAGAGCGGCCGCACCAGGTGCTCGATGTGCTCGCCGGGCGACTGCTCCTCGCCCTCCTCCCGGTGGCAGCGCAGCATCAGGCCCATGGCGACACCGGCGATGGTGGCGTGGACGCCGCTGTTGTACATCAGCCCCCAGATGGCCAGGGCGAGCGGTACGTAGATGTACCAGCCGCGCACCCGCTTCCTGAGCAGCAGCCAGAAGACGGCGAGGCCGAGGAACGCGCCGCCGAGCGCGGCGAAGTTCAGGTCGTCCGTGAAGAAGACCGCGATGATCAGGATCGCGAAGAGGTCGTCGACGACCGCGAGGGTCAGCAGGAACGCGCGCAGGGCGCTCGGCAGCGAGGTGCCGATGACGGCGAGGACGGCGAGCGCGAAGGCGATGTCGGTGGCCGTCGGCACGGCCCAGCCGGACATCGAGCCGCCGCCGATCGCGTTGACGACCACGTAGACGAGCGCCGGTGTCGCCATGCCGCAGAGGGCGGCGACGACCGGCAGGGCGGCGGCCTTGGGGTCGCGCAGATCACCCGCGACGAGCTCGCGCTTGAGCTCGATGCCGGCGACGAAGAAGAAGACGGCGAGCAGCCCGTCGGCGGCCCAGTGCTCGATGGAGAGGTCGAGGCCGAGCGCGCCGGGCCCCAGGTGGAAGTCGCTGACGGCCTCGTAGCTGTGGTGCAGGGCCGGGATGTTGGACCAGACGAGCGCGGCGATCGCGGCGACGAGGAGCAGGACACCGCCGACGGTCTCGGTGCGCAGCGCGTTGGCCACGAAGGTCCGCTCGGGCAGCGAGAGCCGGCCGAAAGCCTGTCGGTCCTGCTTGTTCCTGGGCGCGCTCACGGGTGAGACCTCCGGTCGGGTACGGCTGACTGCGTTGCCGACCAGACTTCCCGGCGCACCTGTTGGATCCCTGTCGCGTCGTTGACGCGACTTTTACCCTACAGGGTGCCCCGGCCTGCTTGGTGATCATCACCTTACGTACGAAACGGGCACCCGGCGCGTTCGCCGGATGCCCGTCCCCTGGGGTTCGTACGCGGATCAGTCCTCGCTGGACGCCGAGGGCAGCTCGGCCTGGATCAGGTCCATCACCGAGGAGTCGGCGAGCGTCGTGACGTCGCCCACCGCCCGGTTCTCCGCGACGTCGCGCAGCAGGCGGCGCATGATCTTGCCGGAGCGCGTCTTGGGCAGCTCGGCCACCGGGAGGATGCGCTTCGGCTTGGCGATCGGGCCGAGGGAGGTGCCCACGTGGTTGCGCAGGTCAGCCACCAGCGACTCGTCGTCGGCGTTCGCGCTGCCGCGCAGGATCACGAAGGCGACGATCGCCTGACCGGTCGTGGCGTCGGCGGCGCCGACCACGGCGGCCTCGGCGACGGCGGGGTGCGAGACGAGCGCCGACTCGACCTCGGTGGTCGAGATGTTGTGCCCGGAGACGAGCATGACGTCGTCGACCCGGCCGAGCAGCCAGATGTCGCCGTCCTCGTCCTTCTTGGCACCGTCACCGGCGAAGTACTTGCCCTCGAAGCGGGACCAGTACGTGTCGATGAACCGCTGGTCGTCGCCCCAGATGGTGCGCAGCATGGACGGCCACGGCTCGGTGAGGACGAGGTATCCGCCACCGCCGTTGGGCACTTCAGCGGCCTCGTCGTCGACGACCGTCGCCGAGATGCCCGGCAGCGCGCGCTGGGCGGAGCCCGGCTTGGTCTCGGTGACGCCCGGCAGCGGCGAGATCATGATCGCGCCGGTCTCGGTCTGCCACCAGGTGTCCACGACGGGGCACTTGTCGGCGCCGAAGTGCTTCCGGTACCAGACCCAGGCCTCGGGGTTGATCGGCTCGCCCACGGACCCGAGCACCCGCAGGCTGCTCAGGTCGAACTTCGCGGGGATCTCGTCGCCCCACTTCATGAACGTACGGATCAGGGTGGGCGCCGTGTAGAGGATCGTGACGCCGTACTTCTGCACGATCTCGGAGATGCGGCCCTGGTGCGGGGTGTCCGGGGTGCCCTCGTAGATGACCTGCGTCGCGCCGTTCGAGAGCGGACCGTACGTGATGTACGAGTGTCCTGTGACCCAGCCGATGTCGGCCGTGCACCAGTAGACGTCCGTCTCCGGCTTGAGGTCGAAGACGGCGTGGTGGGTGTAGCTGGCCTGCGTCAGATAGCCGCCGGAGGTGTGCAGGATGCCCTTCGGCTTACCCGTCGTACCCGACGTGTACAGGATGAAGAGCGGCTGCTCGGCGTCGAAGGCCTGCGGCGCGTGCTCGGCGGACTGGCGGCCGACGGTCTCGTGCCACCACAGGTCGCGGCCCTCGGTCCACGCCACGTCCTGCTTGGTGCGCTGCACGACGAGGACCTTCTCGACGGATACGCGGGTCAGCGCCTCGTCGACCGCGGGCTTGAGCGCGGACGGCTTGCCGCGCCGGTAGCCGCCGTCGGAGGTGATGACGACCTTGGCGTCGGCGTCCTCGATGCGCTTGGCGATGGCGTCGGCGGAGAAGCCGCCGAAGACGACGGAGTGCGCGGCACCGATGCGCGCGCAGGCGAGCATCGAGATGACGGCTTCCGGGATCATCGGAAGGTAGACGGCGACCCGGTCACCGGCCTGAACTCCCAGCTCGGTCAGGGCGTTCGCGGCTCGGCTGACCTCGTCCTTGAGCTCGGCGTAGGTGATCGCGCGGCTGTCGCCGGGCTCGCCCTCGAAGTGGATCGCGACGCGGTCGCCGTTCCCGGCCTCCACGTGGCGGTCGACGCAGTTGTACGCGACGTTGAGCTTGCCGTCCTTGAACCACTTGGCGAACGGCGGGTTCGTCCAGTCGAGCGTTTCGGTCGGCTCGGTGGCCCAGGTGAGGCGGCGGGCCTGCTCGGCCCAGAAACCGAGCCGGTCAGCCTTGGCCTGCTCGTACGCCTCGGCCGTGACGTTGGCGTTCGCGGCCAGGTCAGCGGGCGGCGCGAAGCGTCGCTCCTCCTTAAGAAGGTTGGCCAGGCTTTCGTTGCTCACGACGCTTCTCCCATGCAGTGTTTGTGTCGGAGGCGACCGTTGTGTCCCAGGCCACAGCTCATCAGACCGCGACCCCTGGTGACAAGGGGGGTCCGCGAATTGGTTTAGACCTGTACGCGTAGGGCTCCCGACCAGGTCGGGAGCCCTACGGTCTCATCTGTTTCACGGAGGCGGGGAGGAGTTGGTTCAGGCCCGCGTGGCGCTGCTTTCGTCGAGGGCGGTGGCCGCGACCTGACCGAAGACCGGATCGGCCTCCGCGAGCAGATACGCCTGCGCCTCACCGACGTGGAAGTACATGCCATGCAGTTCGAGCGCGCCCCGCTCCAGGGCGCGCGCCACGCACTCGTGCTCCCGCAAGTGCTCCAACTGCTGGACGACATTGGTCAGGCAGAGCTGCTCGGCCGCGTCGGCGGGCGCCCGCCCCGCGAGCCGGGCCCACGGCAGCCCCGCGTCGGACAGCCGCTCCAGGCTCGGCATCCCGTGCCGTAGCCAGCGCTTGAGCGGGGTCTGGGCGCCCGCGTTGGGCGGCGTGCTCAACAGCGCTTGCATCGCCCCGCATCCGGAGTGCCCGCACACGGTGATCGACTGCACCTTGAGCACATCCACGGCGTACTCGATGGCGGCCGCCACCGAGTCGTCCCCGCTCTCGGCGCCGGGCAGGGGCACGAGGTTGCCCACATTCCGTACGACGAAGAGGTCGCCAGGACCGCTCGACGTGATCATTGACGTGACGAGCCGGGAGTCGGCGCACGTCAGGAAGAGCTGTGTGGGCTTCTGCCCCTCGCGCGCGAGCCGCGCCAGCTCCTCGCGCACCAGCGGCGCCGTATTGCGCTGGAACGCGCTGATCCCGCTGGCCAGTTGATGCCCGCCGGCGCGCCGCGGCTCGGCGGCCTCGGGCGCCGCCCGGTCGCGGTCGCGGTCGCGGTCGCGGTCGTGGTCGTGCGAGGGCCGGTCGCAGTGGTGGTTGCGCCACGGCGTCCAGGGCCGGCAGCAGGTGTGGCTCGCGCGCGCGGGTTCGGCGATCCTGGCCCCTCCCCGCCCGGCCACCTCGACCTTGCCGCCCTGCGTGGTGTGCGACTTCTGCCAGTCCTGCAGTGCCTCGTACGCCGCGTGGTCCATGAAGGACCCGTCCAGCTCCACGACACAGTCCGCTCCGTGCGGCACCTGGTGCAGGGTCCGGCTGAGCCGGGGCACCGCGAGGAACGTCAACTGCCCGCGTACGCGCATGTGGTGGACGCCGCGGGAATCCACCTCGTGCGTGATGCGGGTGCGCGCGAGGCGGTGCAGGGCGACGCCGACGGCCACCGCGACGCCGAGCCCGACGCCTTCGAGCACGCCGAAGACGACGACGCCGAGGGTGGTGACCGCGTACACCAGGACCTCACGGTGGCGGGTGACCGTGCGGATGTGGTTCAGGGACACCATCTGGATGCCGACCGCCATCACCAGCGCGGCGAGCGCGGCGAGCGGGATCAGCTCCAGGACGGGGACCAGGAGCAGCGTGGCGGCTACTACCCAAACGCCGTGCAGCATCGAGGAGTTCCCGCTCACCGCGCCCGCGTTCACGTTCGCCGTGCTGCGCACCGCGACGCCGGCGACGGGCAGCCCGCCGAGCGAGCCGGAGACGATGTTCGACGCGCCCTGCGCGAGCAGCTCCCGGTCCAGGTTCGAGCGGCGCATCGCGGGCGGCAGGTCCGACCGCTTGGCGGTCATCTTGTCCACGGCGACCGCCCCGAGCAGCGACTGCACGCTGCACACGAGCGTGGTGGTCAGAACGGCGGCGACGATGCCGAGCACGGGCCCGTCCGGCAGCCCGGCGAGCGCGTGGCTGCTCCAGGAAGGCAGATCGACCGCGGGGAGGCTGAGCCCGAGCAGCGCGGCGGTCACGCTCGCGGCGGTCACGGCGATGAGCGCGGCGGGCACCTTGCGCGCGAGGCGGCCGATCCGCCCCGGGATGCGCGGCCAGGCGAGCAGCACGGTGAGCGTGAGCGCGCTGACGCCCAGGGCGGCGGGCTGGGCATCCGCCAACTGCCTCGGCAGGGAAGCCACGTTGGCGAGCACCGAGCTGTCGGGGCTGCCGCCGAGCACGATGTGCAGTTGGGCGACGGCGATGGTGACACCGATGCCGGCGAGCATGCCGTGGACGACGGCGGGGCTGACGGCGAGGGCGGTGCGGGCCACCCGCAGGCAGCCGAGGCCGAGTTGGGCGATTCCGGCGAGGACGGTGACCGCACAGGTGGTCCGCCATCCGTAGCGCTGGATCAGCTCGGCTGTGACCACGGTGAGGCCCGCGGCGGGCCCGCTGACCTGGAGCGGAGCTCCGCCGACGCAGCCGGCGACGATGCCGCCGACGGCGGCGGCGACGAGCCCCGACTCCAGGGGCGCGCCGGTCGCGAGGGCGATGCCGAGGGACAGCGGCAGGGCGATGAGGAAGACCGCGACGGACGCGGAGAGGTCGGCTCCCGCGATGCGGAAGCGGCGGGGCGTGGGCGGTGGACTGTGTGCGGTACGGGCGGCGCCCGTGGGCTCGCCCGTCCGGTCGGAGTCACTGGTGCGGGTGGGTACGCAGGCTGACATGGTTCCCGTCTCCTCCGGGGTGCAGCGCGGTCGCGGAATGTGGGGTGACCCCTGTGCGGTGGGTGGGGTCGATCGCGGCCGTGGTTCACGGCGTGCAGCGGCGGGATGAAATCAACGCTTAGTAGCGGTCGGTAAATGAATCGTAATGCAGAGTAAAGGTTTTGGACGGATTAAAGGGGCGAATGGGTCAAGATTTCACGCTCAGTAGTGAATAAGAATCCTGGTCGGCTTGTCGGATTAATTCCGTTCGGCCCTCGTGTCACGGTGACGGCGATGTCCGTACATAACGGGCGTTTCGCTCATTCCACCGCCACACAAGCCGACTCCAGGAAGAAGGTGGGCGGAAGATGGCCGCCACCCACAGGACTGCCGCCAAGCGGCTCGCCGCGGGCATCACCGCCGCCGCGGCGTGCGCCGCGGCACTCGCCGGATGCGCCACCGGAGAAACCGGCGGATCCGCCGAGCACCGCGCCGAGAAGACCAAGCCCCGCCAGGGCGCCCCCGGCCCGAAGAAGGCCAAGCCGGCGGCGCCGGGCACCCCGATCAAGCTCATCGGCGACGGCTCGACCGCGTACACCGGGCGGCAGCCGAACCTGCCACGGGCCGAGCGCCTGAGACCGGGGCAGAAACCGCCGCAGTTCGTGGTCTTCTCATGGGACGGCGCGGGCGAGGACAGCCAGAAGCTCTTCTCGCACTTCCGTAAGGTCGCGAAGGAGAACAACGCGGCCATGACGTACTTCCTGAGCGGCGTGTACCTGCTCCCGGAGGGCAAGGCCGACAAGTACCACGCGCCCCAGCACTCGGCCGGCCGCTCGGACATCGGCTTCAACGACGCCAAGGGAATCAAGGACACCGTCGAGCAGCTGCGCGGCGCCTGGCTCGAGGGCAACGAGATCGGCACCCACTTCAACGGCCACTTCTGCGGCAAGGGCGGCGGGGTCGGCCAGTGGTCGGTGGCCGAGTGGAAGAGCGAGATCCAGCAGGCCAAGTCCTTCGTGAAGGGCTGGAAGACCAACTCGGGCCTGAACAGGTCCGCGCCGCTGCCCTTCGACTACGACAAGGAGCTCATCGGCGCCCGCACCCCCTGCCTCGAGGGCAAGGAGAACTTCACGCGCGCGGCGAGCGAGCTCGGCTTCCGCTACGACACCAGCGGCGTCAACAACCAGGTCTGGCCCAAGAAGAAGAACGGCCTGTGGGACCTGTCGATGCAGCTCGTCCCGTTCAAGGGCCACTCCTACGAGCAGCTGACCATGGACTACAACTTCATGGTCAACCAGTCCGGCACGGCGACCCAGGGCGACCCCGCGAAGCGCGAGTACTGGGGCGACCAGATGCGCGACAGCCTGCTCGCGGGCTTCGACCGCGCCTACAAGGGCAACCGCGCTCCGCTCGTCATCGGCAATCACTTCGAGTCCTGGAACGGCGGCACCTACATGCGCGCCGTCGAGGAGACGGTCGAGCGGGTCTGCAAGAAGCCCGATGTCCGCTGCGTCTCCTTCCGACAGCTCACCGACTGGCTCGACGCCCAGAACCCGAAGGCCCTGAAGAAGCTCGGGGGGCTCGGTGTGGGCGAGGGCCCGAAGCAGGGCTGGGAGTCCTACCTCGGCGGCAAGCGGGCCCCGGCCCCGAAGGGGGTACCGGGAGCCCCGGCCGCCAAGTCGTAGACCTGGTACGGCGCTTGCTCACGCAGTCGCCGTGACGCTCTCCCGTAGGACGAAGCCGGGGTCGACCTGAGATGCCAGGTCGGCCCCGGTCTTCTCGTTGCCCCAGCTCTGGGCGTTCTTCAGGTGGAAGTGGACCATCTGGCGCGTGTAGCGCTCCCAGTCGCGGGCCTCGTACGTGGCGTCGGCCGCGTCCTGAAGCGCTTGCAGGGAAGCCTTGTTGGGCTCCTCCAGGAGTTCGAAGCGCGGCGGACGCCCCTTCTCCATGGCGCGCACCCAGTCCGAGTGCCCGACGGTGACGAGCAGGTCGTCGCCGACCTCGGAGCGCAGGAACTCCAGGTCGTCCGCGTCCCGCACCTTGTTGCCCACCACCTTCAGGTCGACTCCAAAGTCCCGTGCGTACTCCTTGTACTGGCGGTAGACCGAGATCCCCTTGCGGGTCGGCTCGGCGACCAGGAACGTCATGTCGAAGCGGGTGAACATGCCCGAGGCGAAGGAGTCGGAGCCCGCGGTCATGTCGACCACCACGTACTCACCCCGGCCGTCCACGAGGTGGTTCAGGCACAGCTCCACCGCTCCGGTCTTGGAGTGGTAGCAGGCGACACCGAGGTCGGATTCGGTGAAGGGCCCGGTGACCATCAAACGCACGGCCCCGCCGTCGAGTTCCACGTCGCGGGCGCAGGCGTCGTACACCGGATTGTTCTCGCGCACCCTGAGCAGTCGAGAACCCTCGCCCGGCGGCGTGGTCTTGATCATCGTGTCGGCCGAGGCGATCCGCGGGTTCGAGCCGCGCAGATAGTCCTTGATCAGGGGCAGCCGGGCCCCCAGCGCGGGCAGCTCGCCCGCGACGCCCTCGTCGAGCCCGAGCGCGGCCCCGAGGTGCTGATTGATGTCGGCGTCGACGGCGATGACCGGGGAGCCGGTGCCGGCGAGGTGGCGGATGAACAGTGAGGACAGCGTGGTCTTGCCGCTGCCGCCCTTCCCAACGAAAGCGATCTTCATGTTCACGAAGGGTATCGGTATGGTCGCTGTGCGTGTCGATGCGGCGTGAAGAAGACCACTCCTTCGTGGGGCGGCGCCGCGTGGCCCGTAGGGTCGTACTCATGAGTACGACAGCCGACCCCCTCGCCGCCCTGGCCGACCTGCCGGGAGTGGCCGATTCCGTGGACTCCGTGCGCAAGGCTGTGGACCGGGTCTACGGGCACCGGGTCATGCGGCGTCGCAGCAACGAGATCACGTCCGAGGCCGCGCTGCGCGGGGCGCGTGGCAGTGCGGCGCTCTCCAGTGCCGACTGGTCGCTCGAAGAGGTGCGCCGGCGCACCGACTTCAGTGGCGGCGACGGCGACAAAGAGGCGCCCACGGTCGGCGCGGCCCTGCGGTTGACCGCCGAGGCCGGTCAACTTCTCTCCATTTGGCGGCAGTCGCCCCTGCGGGTGCTCGCGCGTCTGCACCTGGTCGCGGCGGCCGACAAGAGTGACGCGGTGGGTCGGCCGCGGCTCGCGGGCGAGCCGGTCGACGAGCCGCTCGTCGAACTCCCGGTGCCGGACGCGGAGGAGGTGGCGGGTCGCCTGGAAGGGCTCTCGCAGCTGATCATCTCCGAGAGTGCGGCGCCGGCCCTGGTGGGCGCCGCCATCGTGCACGGCGAGCTGCTCGCCCTGCGCCCCTTCGGCTCGCACAACGGCCTGGTCGCGCGCGCCGCCGAGCGCACCGTTCTGGTGGGCAGCGGCCTCGACCCGAAGTCCGTCTGCCCGGCGGAGGTGGGCCACGCCGAACTCGGCCGGGCGGCCTACGCGGCCGCACTCGACGGCTATGTCTCCGGTACGCCGGAGGGGATGGCGGCCTGGATCACCCACTGCGGCAAGGCGATCGAGCTGGGCGCCAGGGAGTCGACGGCCGTCTGTGAGGCGCTTCAGCGGGGTGCCGCGTAGTGGGAAAAGCCTGAGAAAAGGTCTGGGAAAAGGGGTGCGGCGGTACGAATGCTCGTACCGCCGCTGGCATGTCCACTGGGTTACCAAGCGTCCTCGAAGGTTTGCCCATCAGGTCGGGTTCTTTGCCCGTCGCCTGGTGCGGCTGGCCCGTAATCGACGGGTCGACGTCGCGTGGGTGCCCGGCGTTCATGCATCGGTCCGTGGGGCCTGATTGCGGTTGAAGGTGTCCTCTCGGATGTCCTTGGTCTCGCGGGCCGTTGAATCCTTTGTACTCCTCCCCTGGGGGAAGCGGAAGCCCTGGCCACACTTCTTTACTTTTAGGTTCAAATAGGGCGAACCGGTGGCGTCATTGGGCGCCTGACGTCGCACGTCGCCGGCTCGCGTACCAGACCAGGCCGGCCGTGACCGCGGCCGCGCCGACCCCGGCCGCCGCGAGCAGCGCGGGCCGTGAAGGTGCGGACAGGTGGGGCAGGCGCTGCTTGAGCCGGACCGGCTTGTGGAAGTCGAGGATCGGCCACTCGCGCGCGAGGGCCTCGCGGCGCAACGCCCGGTCCGGATTGACGGCATGCGGATGCCCGACCGAGCTGAGCATCGGCAGATCCGTCGCCGAGTCGCTGTACGCGTAGCAGCGCGCGAGGTCGTACCCCTCGGAGCGCGCCAGTTCCTTGATGGCCTCCGCCTTCGTGGGGCCGTACGCGTAGTACTCCACCTCGCCCGTGAAGCAGCCGTCGTCGCCCACGACCATGCGGGTGGCGATCACCCGGTCCGCGCCGAGGAGCTCGCCGATCGGCTCGACCACCTCGGCGCCGGATGTGGAGACGATGACCACATCGCGTCCGGCGGTGTGGTGCTCCTCGATGAGGGACGCCGCCTCGTCGTAGATGATCGGGTCGATCAGGTCGTGCAGGGTCTCGGCGACGATCTCCTTCACCTGCCGCACGTTCCAGCCGCGGCAGAGCGCCGAGAGGTACTCGCGCATCCGCTCCATCTGATCGTGGTCCGCGCCGCCGGCGAGGAAGACGAACTGGGCGTACGCGGTGCGCAGTACGGCCCTCCGGTTGATCAGCCCGCCTTGGTAGAACGACTTGCTGAAGGTGAGTGTGCTCGACTTAGCGATGACCGTCTTGTCCAGGTCAAAGAACGCCGCTGTACGGGGCGTGGAGTGAGGCAAGGAGTGGTTTTCCACGAGGCCGAGCATAGGCGCCAACCATTCGGCGTAAGCTGTGGCGTGTGGGTTTGCTTGAGAAGGCTCTCGGGTACACCATGGAAGTCACGGATCGTTCGCGACCGTGCGTACCCGGTCTGGCTCCTCCCCCCCCGAGTCGGACCGTGGAGGACGACCCCCGCTCTCCCCCCCGGCGGGGGTCGTCGCATGTCCGGACCCGTTTTCGGGTCCTTTTTTCATGCCTGCACAGGGGGTTTCGAGGGCTCTCGCGCCTCGGTCGGTACACCCCGAGGCCCTCACGCTGTGTGACCGCCGGACTGCGCTGGGGACAGTTCCATGCCTAGTTCACAGTGTCACCGGTATGGGTGACGGGGATATTCACAAGCCTTCTCGCGTCCACAGTTATTGACCAAGATCCCCACGTTTTCCGGGATCGCTGCACGGTGATTCCGCACGCGAAGTTCGGGTCCGTGTTCATGGCCGGTTTGTTATGGCCGTGCCGTGGCGGATGGGCGGTATTCGGCGCCTTGGACGCCGCCGACTTCACGTGCGGAACGGATCGTCCGCAGGGGCGGGCGAGCGCGGCGAGAGGGGGATCGGACCATGGCGGGAGTCATCGAGTGCGACGCGCGGGACGTGCGACGCGCCCCGTTGATCGTGACGGAGGACGTGGAGCTGCTGGACGACCTGCTGCGGCTGTGCGCGGCGGCGGGCGTGCGGCCCGAGGTCGGGCACGGGGCGCCGGCGGGCAGAGAGGGCTGGGGCGGCTGGGAATCGGCCCCGCTCGTGCTGGTCGGGGACGACGCCGCGCGGCGGCTGCGCGGGGTGTCCCGACGGCGTGGCGTGATCTTGGTTGGTCGTGATCAGGACGATTCCGGGGTGTGGCGGCGGGCCGTGGAGATCGGCGCCGACCATGTGCTGGTCCTGCCGGATGGCGAGCAGTGGCTGATGGACCGGATCGCCGATGTCGTCGAGGCGGTGGGGCGGCCCGCCCTGACCGTCGGGGTGCTCGGCGGACGCGGCGGGGCCGGGGCCTCCACGCTCGCCTGCGCGCTGGCCGTGGCGTCCGCGCGGTCGGGACGGCGCACCCTCCTGGTCGACGCGGACCCGCTCGGCGGCGGGCTCGATGTGCTGCTCGGCGGCGAGGCGGTGGACGGGCTGCGCTGGCCCGCCTTCGCCGAGTCGCGGGGCCGGGTCGGTAGTACGGCCTTGGAGGAGTCGCTGCCCAGGCTGCACGACCTGCGGGTGCTCAGTTGGGATCGCGGCGATCTCGCGACGGTGCCCTCGGAGGCGGTGCGGGCGGTGCTCGCGGCCGGGCGGCGCAGGGGCGGCGCCGTCGTGGTGGACCTGCCGCGCCGGGTCGACGCCGGATCCGTCGAGGCCCTGGCCCAGCTCGACCTGGGGCTGCTCGTGGTGCCACCGGAGTTGCGGGCCGTGGCGGCGGCGCGCCGGATGGCGGGGGCGGCGGGGATGGTGCTGCGGGATCTGCGGGTGGTGACGGCGCCCGCGGGCGGCGCGGGAGGCCTCGCGGCGGACGAGGTGGCGCGCCTCGTCGGGCTGCCGTTCGCCGGCGAACTGCCCGCGGACACCGAGGTATTGAAGGGCGGGCCGCTGGGGCGGTTCTGCGGGGCTTTCTGGGAGCGGATGCCGGTGGCGGCGGTGGAGGGGGAAGCGGCGTGAACCGGGAGAGCGGGGAGTCGGACGGGGGCGGGCGGCCTGTGGAGAGCGTGGTGCGGGTCGGAGCGGTCGGCGTGTGGACGGCCGAGCAGTGGGCGCGAGGAGGGGTGTCATGAGCGCGGTGGTCGGGGCACGCATGTTGGACGGCGTACGGCAGTGGCTCGCCGAGACCGGGTCGGAGGCGACGCCCGCGCGCGTGGCCGAGGCGCTACGGGCACAGGGCCGGATCTTGGGCGACGCCGAAGTGCTGGGCGCGGCGGGCAGGCTGAGGTCGGAGCTGGTGGGCGCGGGCCCGTTGGAGCCGCTGCTCGCCGACCCTTCGGTGACGGATGTCCTGGTGTCGGCGCCGGACAAGGTGTGGGTCGACCGGGGAGGCGGCCTGGAACGGGCCGACGTGGCCTTCGAGAGCGCCGCCGACGTACGGCGGCTGGCGCAGCGGCTCGCGGCCGTCGTGGGCCGCCGCCTGGACGACGCGCGGCCGTGGGTGGACGCCCGGCTGCCCGACGGGACGCGGCTGCACGCGGTGCTGCCACCGGTCGCGGCGGGCTGCACCTGTCTGTCCCTGCGGGTCGTGCGGCCCAGGGCGTTCACCCTGGAGGAGTTGACGGCGGCGGGGACGGTGCCGCCGGGCGGCGGCCGGGTGCTGCGGGCGTTGCTCGACGTGCGGCTGTCCTTCCTGATCAGCGGAGGTACGGGAACGGGCAAGACGACGCTGCTGAGCGCGCTGCTCGGCCTCGTGGGACCGGGGGAGCGGATCGTCCTGGCCGAGGACTCCGCCGAGCTGCGGCCCGACCACCCCCACGTCGTCCGGCTCGAATCGCGCCCCGCCAACCAGGAGGGCGCGGGGGCCGTCGGCCTCGACGACCTGGTCCGGCAGGCGCTGCGGATGCGGCCCGACCGGCTCGTGGTGGGCGAGGTGCGCGGCGCCGAGGTGGTCGCGCTCCTGGCCGCCCTCAATACGGGCCACGAAGGGGGTTCGGGGACCGTGCACGCCAACGCGGCGAGCGATGTTCCGGTCCGTCTCGAAGCATTGGGGACGGCGGCCGGGCTCGACCGGGCGGCGCTGCACAGCCAGTTGGCGGCAGCGGTGGCCGTGGTGCTCCATCTCGTACGGGACCGGGGCGGGCGGCGGCGCATCGCCCAGGTCCAGGTGCTGGAGCGGGACGCGGAGGGCTGGGTGCGGGCGGTGCCGGCGCTGGAGTGGGGCGAGCGGGGGTTTGTGGAGGGGCCGGGGTGGGCGCGGCTCGGTGGGTTGTTGGGCGTGCGGTTGGGGTGAGGCGGCGGTTGTGGGGCGGGGCAGGGCGCGTGGGCGTGGGCGTGGTGCCAGGCATGCGGGGGCGTCGGAGGACATGAGGGCTGGGGGTGGGGTCCGTTTCCGTCTGCGGGTCCGGAGTGAGGGCGCGTGGTCGTGGGGTGCCGGTTGGAAGGTGCGTGGGTCGGTGGAGTCGGTGGAGTCGGCGGGGTTGGTGGAGAGGGGTGCGTGGGTGTGAGCGGTGGGGTCTTGGGTGGCGGTCCCGGTGTGGTGATGGCCGCGTTGGGGGCGGTGTTCGCGATGCGGGCGGTGCAGGTACGGGAGGTGGAGGTGCGGCGGGCCCGGAGGGTGCTGGGGGTCGCGGCGGACCTCGGGGTGTTGTCCCGGTGGCTGGGCCTTGGCGAGCGGTGGTGGGCGTGGGTGCGGGCGCGGCCCGAATGGTGGTGCGCGGTCGGCGGGGCGGTGGTCGGGACTGCCGGTGCCTCGGTGCTGCCGGTCGTGCTCGGGGTGTGTGCCGTGCCCGGAGTGGGGCGGCTCCGCGCGGCCCGGGCGGCGCGGCGGGGAAAGGAGCGGCGCGGGGAGGCGGTGATCCGGCTGTGCGGGCTGTTGGCGGGTGAGGTGCGGGCCGGGCGGCAGCCGGGGGAGGCGCTGGTGGTGGCGGTGCGGGGGTCGGGGGCGCTGACCGGCGCGGGGAGTGCGGCCGTGGTGGCGGCGGCCCGGTTCGGCGGGGATGTGCCCGGGGCCCTGGGAGCGGCGGCGCGGGAGCCGGGGGCCGAGGGGTTGAACGGGCTCGCGGCGTGCTGGCGGGTGGCGGTGGACCGTGGCGCGGGGCTCGCGTCCGGACTCGAACGGCTCGCGGACGCACTGCGTGCGGAGCGGGATCAACGAGCCGACTTCAGGGCCCAGTTGGCGGGCCCTTCGTCGACCACGGTGATGCTCGCCGGGTTGCCCGTGTTCGCGCTGTTGCTGGGGGCGGGCATGGGGGCGCGGCCCCTGCGGGTGCTGCTGCACACGTGGCCCGGGGTCGGCTGTCTGGTGGTGGGCGGGGCGTTGGAAGCCGCGGGGTTGTGGTGGGCGATGCGGATCGTGCGAGGGGCGGAGGGGTGAGAAGTCATGAACGTTGTCCACAGGCTGGGGGCAGTGCTGTGCATCGCGGTGCTGGTGATGTGGCTGGTGCGGCAGGTCGCGGCCCGGCGGGCCGAGCGGGCGTTGCGGCGGCGGGTGCGGCTCGTGCTCGAGGTGGCCGCGGCGGAGTCGGAGCGGTGGGCCGTGGGGCTGCCGGTCGCGGTGCGGCGGTGGGTGCCGGTCGCGGGGGCGGCGTGCGCCGGGTTCGTGCTGGTGGGCGGGGCGGCCGGGGTCGTGGTCGGGGCTGTCTGCGGGGTGGGGGTGTGGCGTTGGTGGCGTGGCCGGGAGGAGGACGCGAGAGCCGGCGAGGGGGCGAGCGCGAGGGGCGCTGCCGTACGTCAACTGCCCTTGGCGTCCGACCTGTTGGCGTCGTGTCTTGCGGCGGGTGCCGGGCCGGTGGAGGCGGCACGGGCTGTCGGTGAGGCGCTGGGCGGGCCCGTCGGGCGGGGGCTTGAGCGGGGCGCGGCGCAGGTCCGGCTCGGGGGTGAACTGGGTGTGGCGTGGCGGGAGTTGGCGGCCGTGCCGGGCGCCGATGGGCTGGTCCGGCTGTTGGAGCGGGCGGGCGAGTCCGGGGCCCCGGCGGCGGCGCCGGTGGCGCGGTTCGCCGCGGAGTGCCGGGCCGAGCGGGGCCGCCGGGCGACGACGGTGGCACGCCGGGCCGCGGTGGCGATCACGGCGCCAGTGGGCCTGTGCTTCCTGCCCGCGTTCTTGGTGGTCGGAGTGGTGCCGGTGGTGATCGGGCTGGGAGGCGGGGTGCTGGGAGGGAGATGAGCGGCGGGCTTCGGAAGGCAGAACAGGGTGACGTATCAGAGGAGTTGGCATGAACGGAATGCGGGCAGGTCGGGCGTACGGGTGGCTGCGCGGAGGCGTTCTCCGATGGGCGCGGTCGGTGCAGTCGGTGCGGCGGGACGCCGGGATGGTCAGTGCCGAGTACGCGGTGGGGCTGATCGCGGCGGTGGGCTTCGCCGGGGTGCTGTACCAGGTGGTGACGAGCGACGTGGTGCAGTCGGCGCTGCAGTCCTTGGTGGCGAAGGCGCTCCATGGGTCGTTCTGAGCCCCGGCGTGGCGACCGGGGGTTTGTGACGGCGGAGGCGGCCGTGGTGCTGCCGGTGCTCGTGGCGTTCACGATGGCGCTGGTCTGGGTGGTGCTCGCGGCGTCGGCGCAGATCAGATGCGTGGACGCCGCGCGGGCCGGGGCCAGGGCGGTGGCCCGGCAGGAGCCGAGGGGCGCCGCGGTGGCGGCGGCGCGGGAGGC